>CAIWAJ010000554.1:0-8159 GCA_903910565.1 uncultured Rhodospirillales bacterium | reverse complement strand
TAAGCATGTTCTTTTTGTGAACAAAAAGAACCAAAAAAACTTTTCCTAACTTCCATGCCGTTGGCGTACACCTCCGCACCAACCAGGGAGCAGTACATATCAAGCGGTTAAAAGTTTCTTTGCTTCTTTCTTTTCAAAGAAAGAAGACTCTTCCTTCCCACCCAACCGCGCCCGCACCCGCTCCAGCACCACTCCCTGCCGGCACTGCGGCGCGCACGCCTCCGCCCGCCAGATCTCGTCCGCACTGAATTCGGGGTGCAGCCTCACAACCCGCCCATTGTCGAAATCGGCGCGATTGCCGGTATCGAGATAGCTCTCGCACGCCGCCCCTTCGGCCAGCACAACGTCATGCTGCGGGAGTTCCACATGGTAATACGTCACCCTGTCCCGCACGTCCTGGGTGATACTCGTCCCGTTCACCAGCAGCCCAGCAGGAATCAAATGCCCATCCAGATACAGCGCATGGTCGGGCGAAACGAACAGGTCCCGCCTCGGCACGCTTTCGCCCAACGCCCCCGCCCGGAAACGGATCGGCCAAACGGCGGTCGGGTCCGGGTGCCGGGTCGCATCCGCAACCCGCCGCCCGATCCATTGCACCGCCACGCTACCGCCAAACGCCGAAACCACCAGGTCCCCCGGCCGCAAATCCTCCACCGCGACCGCCCCGCCCGGTGTCGCGATCCGCGTCCCGGCCGCGAAACAGGGGATGGTCTCGCTGATCCTGGTATCCGTGCCTGCCGCCGCGCTGAACTGCGCGTTCCCCGGAACGTCCGGCAAGCTGAACGTCGCCAGCGGAACCCCGCCGGTGCTGATCGTCAGCGTGCCGGCCGAAAACGCCACATCCGCCGGCGTCCCGGTCACCACGATGCTGTCCCCCGGCGCGAAGCCGGTAATGGTGTTGCTGCCGCCGATCGCGCTGAACTGCAACACGTTCCCGGTGCCGTGCAGGGCGAAACGCTGCTGGTCGTAAAGCCCTCGCAACGAGGCCGTGCCGCCGCCCGAGACGTCAAGCGTGCCCGCCCCAACGATGTTGCCGTTGACGGTGATGGTGCCGCCCGCGGTGGAGATGGTGCCGCTGTTGGTCGCCACCGTCCCGCCGACCACCAGCCCGTTGCCGGCGCCATTGATGGCAAGCGACCCGCCGCCGGCGGCAAACGTACCGCTATTGCCGAATGTCTGAGCCGCCACCGTGCGCGGACCGCTCGTGTCCGCCAGCACCACGCCGGTATTGCTGAAAGTCGTGCCGCCAATCACCAACGTACCGCCACCGCCGATCGTGCCGTTGTTCGTGAAGCTGGTGGGCGAGATGGTCAGGCCCGCGGTGGCCGACAGGCTGATCGTCCCGTTGGAGATCACGGTGTTACCGACGATCGAGTCGGTGGAGCTTGCGTTGAACGGCACCCCAGCCACTGGAACGGTGGCCAGGTGCGCATTGGTGCCAAGGGTCAGGGTCTGGTCGGCCTTGATGGCGAAGAAAGCGGGGCCGACGCCATAGGCCCAGTCGCGCAGGTTGAGGGTGAGGGAGTCGAGGGTTTCGCTGTCCAGGACCTCCATGCCCGTAAAGTAGGTACCGTCGAAGCTCGCCGGCCCGATCGTCAGCGTGCCCGGTCCGAGCCCGACTGGAGGATAAAGCGTCAAGCCGTTCTCGACATCCACCTGGAACAGCCCGGCATAACTGCCCCGCAGCGTCACCCCGTCAAGCAGCAGCGCGGTCGGCAGGCTGGCGTTGGTGGCGAAGGTGAGGCTCCCATCCGCGGCGATCGTGCCCTGATGCACGGTGCCCTCGACGAACAGGCTCCCCGCGCCGAACTGCGCCGAGGACAGCGTGCTGTTGGTATTGTCGATCGAGCCGCCGAGCCGCAGCGTGCCGCCGCCCATCTCGAAGCGGCCGAGTCCGGCGGTGGTGGTGATGCCGTAAACCGCGAGGTCCGTCGTCGCGGTGCCGGTGATGGTGCCGGTATTACTGAAGGCCACCGTCGTCGCGCCGGTGCCGGTGTCGTTGTGGCCCAATGAGATGGTGCCGGAGGCCGCCAGCGTGCCGGCATTCTGCACCGAACCCGCCGCCGAGAACCCGACATTTCCCGTCAGCGCCAGGTTCGCCGCCGGATCGGTGACCAGGAGCTGGTCAACCCCGCCAACCCCGCTGACCGCGTAGCTGCTGCTAGTCGCGAACAGCGCGATATCCGCCGTCCCCGGAATGCCCCCGGTCAGACTGCCATTGACGCGCCAGAACGAGGCTGACGTGAACGGGCCGGAAACACCAAGCCATGTATAGCTGGTCATGCGCCTATCGTCCTCTCTCTGCCTGGAGGGATTGGTCGAACTTGAACTACATTATATCACCTCCCTCGACGATCGACGTTGATGCAGATCACCCCGCCAGCCCGCTACCAGGTCGCGAACATAATCGCCACCGCCACCCCCATGGTGCCCGTCGCCAGCCAGCCCATCGCCCACAACGGCCGTGAAAGCGTGAAACCCCGCATCACGTCCGGGCGCATCGCCAGCAGCATGATGATCGCCATCAGCGGAACCGCCACCACTCCGTTGATCACCGCCGACCAGAACAGCGCACGGATCGGATCGAGACCGATGAAGTTGATCGCGATCCCCACCAGCGTCGACACCGCGATGGTCACGTAGAAAGCCCGCGCGTCGAGCGGCTTGCGGTCAAGCCCGGTCGGCCAGCCCAACGCCTCCCCCAGCGCATAGGCGCCCGAGCCCGCCAGCACCGGGACCGCGAGCAGCCCGATGCCGATGATGCCGAGCGAGAACAGCGCGAAAGTGAACACCCCCGCAATCGGCCGCAACGCCTCGGCCGCCTGGGCCGAGGTCTGGATATCGGTGATGCCATGCGCGTTCAGCGTCGCCGCGGTGCTGACGATGATGAACAGGCTGATGATGTTGGAATAGGCCATGCCGAAATAGGTATCGAAGCGAATGCGCGCGATCTGGGCCGGCCCCTCGCCCGGCGCGTCGATCAGCGCATGGGCCGCTGGGTCGACCCGCTCGTCATTGGCTTCCTGCGAGGCCTGCCAGAAAAAACAGTAGGGTGAAATCGTGGTCCCCAGCACGGCGACAACGGTGACGACGTAATCGACCTTCAGCGAGAAATTCGGCACCAGGGTGGACCACGCCACCAGCCGCCACGGAACATCCACCACCATCGCGACCGCGACATAAGCGAGCAACACGAAGCTGGTCCATTTCAGGGTCGCCATATAGCGCTCGTAGCGCGAGAACACTTCGAGCCAGACACAGCCCAGCGCGAAGCCGACGACATACATCCCCGCCGGCCCGCCCGTCAGCAGCTTCAACGCCGCCGCCATCGCGCCAAGATCGGCGCCGAGATTGATGATATTGGCCACCAGCAACAGCGCCACGATCGCGCGCAGGATCCAGGCCGGATAATGCGCGCGGATATTGCCGGCGATCCCCTGCCCGGTCACCCGGCCGATCCGCGCCGAGATCTCCTGGATCGCCGCCATCAGCGGGAAGCAGAACAGCATCACCCAGCACATCGCGTAGCCGAACTGCGCGCCGGCCTGGGAGTAGGTCGCGATCCCGCTCGGGTCGTCGTCGGAAGCGCCGGTGATCAACCCGGGGCCGAGGCTGGCGAGAAACCCCTTCGGCGCCGGCCGCTTGCCGCGCCGCGCGAGGCTGGCCTGGACATGGATGGGTGTGTGTCGATGAGCGGCCATGAGGCATGTTTGTCCTGCCGCTCCAGGGCGGGGTTCGACCATAGGCGTCCGCGCACCTGGAGCGGCGGCGATTCACCGGTCCGGAAGATGTCTTCTTGCCCATGTTCGCGCCGCGCTGGCCTGACGAAACTCCCTGTGGCAGCATTCCCCTAAATGTTGGGAGCCACACCATGACCGCCTCGATCGGGCGCCGCGGCGCCATCGCCGCCGCCGCCACACTGCCAATCGCCGCCCACGCCCAGAGCACCGACCCCCGCCGCGGTGGAACCCTGGTCACCCTCGGTGGGACCACCCGCCACGTGAACCCCGCCATCCAGTCCGGCACCCCCGCGGGAATTCCCGGCACCCAGATTTTCGCGAGTCCGCTCCGCTTCGACGACAAATGGAACCCCCAGCCTTATCTCGCCGAAAAATGGGAGCTGGCGGCCGACGGCAAATCCCTCACGCTGCATCTGGTGAAGGGCGCCGTGTTCCATGACGGCGCGCCGATCACCAGCGCCGACGTCGCCTTCTCCATCGCGGTGATCCAGAAGAACCACCCGTTCAAGACCATGCTGGAGCCGGTCGAGACCGTCGAAACGCCGGACCCGCAGACCGCGATCATTCGTATGTCCCGCGCCCACCCCGCGATCCTGCTCGCGATGTCCCCGGCATTATGCCCGATCCTGCCGAAGCACGTGTTCGGCGATGGGCGGGATATCCTCACCCACCCCGCCAACACCGCCCCGGTCGGCTCCGGCCCCTTCCGCCTCACCGAGTTCAAGCCCGGCGAGTCGATCACCATCGAGCGTTTCGACCGCTTCTTCATCCCCGGCCGGCCCTATCTCGACAAGATCGTCATGCGGATCATCACCGACCCGCCGACCCAGCTGCTGGCGATGGAGCGGCAGGAGATCGTCTACAACTCCTTCCTCACCACCGTTCGCGATGCCGAGCGGCTGGCCAAGCAGGCGCATATCCAGATCATCGACAAGGGCTTCGAGGGCATCGGCGCGCTCAACTGGCTCGCCTTCAACACCGCCCGCAAGCCGCTCGACGACAAGCGGGTGCGCCAGGCGCTGGCCTATTTGTCCGACCGCGCGCGCATGCTGAAGGTGCTGCAAGCCGGCAAGGTGCCGCAGGCGCTGACGCCGATCCATCCGGGCTCGCCGCTCTACACCACCGAGGTCAACCACTTCGAATACGACCTCAAGAAGGCCGAAGCGCTGCTCGACGAGGCCGGCTACAAAAAGGGTGCCGACGGAACCCGCTTCAAGATCACCATCGACCCCATCCCCGGCACCGTCGAGGCCACCACAGGGATCGCCGAGTTCCTGCGCGGCCAGGTCAAGCGTGCCGGCGTCGAGCTCGAACTGCGGGTGTCGCCGGATTTCCCCACCTGGGCGCAGCGCGTCGCCGGCCAGGATTTCGACCTTGCGATCGACGCGGTGTTCAACTGGGCCGACCCGGTGATCGGGGTACATCGCACCTATCTCACCCGCAACATCCGCAAGGGCGTGATCTGGTCCAACACCCAGTCCTACTCCAATCCCAAGGTCGACGCCCTGCTTGACGCCGCCGCGGGCGAGCCTGATCCGGCCAAGCGGAAGGCGGAGTACAAGGAGTTCCAGCAGATCGTCGTCGATGACGTGCCGATCCTGTTCCTGCATCCTTTCCCCTATACCCAGGCCATCCACAAGGGCCTGAAAGGCGCGCCGACCTCGATCTGGGGCCCGATGTCGCCGTGGGACGAGATGTACTGGGAGGCAGCGGAGCGCCGGTGAGCGCCGCCGCCTGGTTCATCCGCCGGCTGATCCACGCCGCCGGATTGCTGCTCGCGGTGCTGGTGCTGAATTTCGTGCTGATCCACCTGGCCCCCGGGGACCCCGCGGTGGTGATCGCCGGCGAAATGGGCGGCGCTTCGACCGAGGTGATGGCGAAAATCCGCGCCGAGTACGGGCTCGACCAGCCGCTTGTCATGCAGCTCCTGGCCTATCTCGGCCGGGTGCTGACCGGCGATCTCGGGTTTTCGTTCTACTTCAACCGCCCGGTCACCGCGCTGGTGGCCGAGCGGATGGGGCCGACGGCGCTGCTGGTGGCGAGCGCCATCGTGCTGGCGCTCGTGCTCGGCACCTGGCTCGGTATCCTCGCCGCCCGCAGGCCGCGCGGACTGGCGGCACAACTGGTGTCGGTGTTCTCGGTCGCCGGGTTTGCCGCCCCGGTGTTCTGGACCGGCATGATGCTGCTGCTGCTGTTCGCCTCCACCTTGCCGATCTTCCCGGTCAGCGGGATGGCGGATGTCGGGCGGCCGAAGCTGGGGTTCGCTTATGCGCTCGACGTGCTGCACCACCTCGTGCTGCCGGCAATGACGCTGGCGATGGTCTATATGGCGCAGTACAGCCGCCAGTCCCGCGCCGGGATGCTCGCCGCACTCGCCGCCGACTATATCCGCACCGCCCGCGCCAAGGGGCTGGGAGAGCTTCGAGTGGTCTATCGCCACGCCCTGCGCAACGCGCTGATCCCGGTGATCACCATCGCCGGGCTGCAATTCGGCCAGGTTCTCGCCGGCGCCGTGCTGGTGGAGACGGTGTATTCCTGGCCCGGCCTCGGGCGCCTCGCCTATGAGTCGATCCTGCGGCGGGACAGCCCGACCCTGCTCGGCATCCTGCTCGGCTCGGCGCTGATGGTGATCCTCGCCAATCTCCTCACCGACGCCGCCTACCGCCTCGCCGACCCCAGGATGCGCGGCACATGAACCCGCGCTCTCCCACCGCCCGCGCCGCGCGGGCCTTCCTGCGCAATCCCGCGGCCATGGTGGGGCTCGTCGTGCTCGCGCTGATGGTGCTCGCCAGTGCCGCCGGCCCCGGGCTCTACGGGGTCGACGCGACCGACATCGTCGGCGCCCCGATGTCCCCTCCCGATGGCGAGGCCTGGCTCGGTACCGATTATCTCGGCCGCGACATCCTCGCCGCCATTCTGCTGGGCGGGCGGGCGACCATGTTGGTGGGGCTCACCGCGGCGCTGATCTCGGTCTCGATCGGCACCACCATCGGCGCCCTGTCCGGCTACTGCGAAGGGGCGGTCGATGCGGCCCTGATGCGCATCACCGAGTTCTTCCAGGTGCTGCCGGCGCTGCTGTTCGCCATGGTGGTGGTGATGCTGTTCCGCCCGAGCCTCATCACCGTCGCGCTGTCGATCGGCGTGGTGTCCTGGACCGGCACGGCGCGGCTGGTGCGCGCCGAGTTCCTGCGCCTCAAACGCCTCGAATTCATCGAGGCCGCTCGCGCCGAGGGGGCGACCCATGCGCGCATCATCTTCCGCGTCATCCTGCCCAACGGCATGGCGCCGCTGATCGTCTCGGCGACGCTGGCGGTGGGGGCGGCGATGCTGTTCGAGGGCGGGCTGTCGTTTCTCGGTCTCGGCGACCCCAACGTGATCTCATGGGGGCTGATGATCGGGCAGAACCGCTCCTACCTGCTGGACGCCTGGTGGACGGTGACGTTCCCGGGGCTGGCGCTGTTCGTCACCGTGATGAGCGTGGCGCTCATCGGGGACGGGATCAATGATGCGCTGGATCCGCGGAGTGCGGGGTAGGAAGGAAGCGGTTCTTTTTCGAAAAAAAGAACCAAAAAATCTTTTATCCGTTTGCTCCGCACTCTCCCGGGAAGGCGCGGAGCAAACGGAATAAAAAGTTTTTGCTTCTTTTTCCAAAAAGAAGCGCTTGCTTTCCTTAGTTCTTGGTCTTGTCGACCAGCTTGTTCTTGGCAATCCACGGCATCATCGCGCGCAGCTTGTCGCCGACTTCCTCGATCGGATGGGCGGCGTTGCGGCGGCGGATGGCCTTGAAGCTGGCCTGGTTGACCTTGTTCTCCAGCATCCAGTCGCGCGCGAACTTGCCGGTCTGGATGTCGGCGAGAACGCGGCGCATCTCCTTCTTGGTCTCGTCGGTGATGATGCGCGGGCCGGTGACATACTCGCCGTATTCGGCGGTGTTGGAGATCGAGTAGTTCATGTTGGCGATACCGCCCTCATAGATGAGGTCGACGATCAGCTTCACCTCGTGGAGGCACTCGAAATAGGCCATCTCCGGGGCGTAGCCGGCCTCGACGAGGGTCTCGTAGCCGCCGCGGATCAGCTCCACGAGGCCGCCGCAGAGGACGACCTGCTCGCCGAACAGGTCGGTCTCGCATTCTTCCTTGAAGGTGGTCTCGATGATGCCGGCGCGGCCGCCGCCGATGGCGGAGGCATAGGAGAGGCCGACTTCCTGGGCGTTGCCCGAGGGGTTCTGGGCGATGGCGATGAGGCAGGGCACGCCGCCGCCGCGCTGGTATTCGCTGCGCACGGTGTGGCCCGGGCCCTTCGGCGCGATCATCAGCACGTCGATATCGGCGCGCGGCTCGATGAGGTTGAAGTGGATGTTGAGGCCGTGCGCGAAGGCGAGCGCGGCGCCGGGCTTCATGTTCGGGCCGAGATCGTCGC
>CAIWAJ010000553.1:0-2817 GCA_903910565.1 uncultured Rhodospirillales bacterium | reverse complement strand
GGCGCGCCGCTCTACCGCGCGCTCGGCGGCAGCGGCGGCTCCCTCGCGGCGGCGTTGATCTACTCGAACATCATCTTCGCCGGCGTGCCGCTGACCTGGCTGCTGAACGCCTTCGCCAGCGTGATCCGCGGCACCGGCAACATGCTGGTGCCCTCGCTGGCGATCTGCGTCAGCGTGGCGCTGCTGGTGCCGCTCTCGCCGTTGCTGATTTTCGGGCTGGGGCCGGTCCCCGGCCTCGGCATCGCCGGCGGCGGGGTCGCGGTGGTGCTGACGACGGGGCTGACGGCGCTGTTGCTCGGGCTCTACATCCTCGCCGGGCGCAGCATCGTGCGGCTCAAGGCGGCGCGGCTGCGCTGGGAGTTCTTCTTCGATATCCTGCGCGTCGGCGCGGTTGGCGCCATCAGCACCTTGCAGACCACGCTGACGGTGGCGCTCACCACCGCGCTGGTGGGCCATGCCGCGGGGCCGGACGGGGTGGCCGGCTACGGCACCGGCAGCCGGCTGGAATATCTGCTGATCCCCCTGGTGTTCGGCCTCGGCGCGCCGATGGTGGCACTCGTCGGCACCAATATCGGGGCCGGGCAGAACGCGCGGGCGCTGCGCATCGCACTCACCGGCGGCGGCATCGCCTTCCTGCTCAGCGAAATCATCGGCCTCACCGCCGCCGCTTTCCCCACGGCCTGGCTGACGCTGTTCGGGCATGACCCGGCGATGCTGGCGACCGGCACCATTTATCTGCGCTTGGTCGGCCCCACCTACGGGTTCTTCGGGCTCGGGCTGTCGCTCTACTTCGCCTCGCAAGGCGCCGGGCGGCTGTTCTGGCCGCTGGCGGGGGGGATGCTGCGGCTGTTCATCGCGGTGGCCGGCGGTTGGGCGGCCTATGCGCTGACGGGGTCGCTGAGCGCGGTGTTCGCCACGCTCTCGGTCGCGCTGGTGGTTTACGGGGTGGTGGTGGCGGGGGCGATTGCGCGGGGGGTGTGGTTCAGGAAGGCATAGCGTGTTCTTTTTGTGAACAAAAAGAACCAAAAAAACTTTCTGTTCCAGCCATGCCGTTGGCGTACACCTCGCGGATAGGTCGGAGCGGTACACGCCAGTGGAGTAAAAGTTTTTTGCTTCTTTTTTTCAAAAAAGAAGCGCTTGCTTCCCTAAACCGGCTCCGTATCCAACGCATACCCCGCCGAGCGCACAGTGCGCACCACGTCCAGCTCCCCTTCGCCGATGATGGTTTTGCGCAGGCGGCTGATGTGGACGTCAACCGTGCGGGGCTCGACATGGATGTCCCGCCCCCAGACGCCGTCGAGCAGTTCCTCGCGGGTGAAGACCCGGCGGGGGTGGCGCATGAAGAATTCGAGCAGGCGGTATTCGGTCGGCCCGAGATGCACCGGCCGTCCGCCGCGCTGCACGCGGTGGGTGCCGAGATCCTTGCTGAGGTCGTGGAATTCGAGCGCGCCCTGGGCCGGCATCGCCCCGGTGCGGCGCAGCAGCGCGCGCATGCGGGCGATCAGCGCCTCCATGTTGAAGGGCTTGGTGATGTAGTCATCGGCGCCGGTGTTGAGGCCGCGCACGGCATCCTGGTCCTCGGTGCGGGCGGTGACCATGATGACGGGCAGGTTGCGCGTCTCGTGGCGGCGGCGGATCTGGCGGCAGACCTCGATGCCGGAGAGGGTGGGCAGCATCCAGTCGAGCAGCACGAGATCGGGCGTGGTCTCGGCGATGAGGTTCAGTGCCTCCTGGCCATCGCCGGCTTCCTCGACGTGGAAGCCCTGCTTTTCCAGGTTGTAGCGCAGCAGCGTGGCGATTGCCGCCTCGTCCTCGACGACGAGGACGCTGGGGCGGCCGGCGGTGGACCCATCGGGCATGTGGCGGCTCCTATTGCTCGCGCGCCGGGCGGACAACGGCGGAGGGCGACGAATCGCCCTTCGGCCGCGCATCGGACAGCGGCACGCCGAGTTCGGCGTAATGGACGAGTTCGGCGATGTTGGTGGCGTGGTCGCCGATGCGTTCGAGGTTCTTGGCGATGAACAGCAAATGGGTGCAGGGCGTGATGTTGCGCGGGTCTTCCATCATGTAGGTGATGAGCTCGCGGAACAGCGCGTCATAGATTTCGTCGATCGCGGCATCGGAGCGCCAGACCTGCAGCGCCTTCTCGGCGTTGTTCTCGCCGACCGCATCGACGATGAGCTTGAGGTTCTCCTGCACCAGGCGGGACATGTGGGCGAGGCCGGAGAGCTTGAAGGGCAGCGCGAACTGCCGCAGCACCAGGCTGCGCTTGGCGACGTTGGCGGCGTAGTCGCCGATGCGCTCGAAATCGCCGGTGATCTTGAGACTGGCGAAAATCAGCCGCAAATCCTGCGCCATCGGCTGGCGCAGCGCGAGCAAGCGGATGACGAACTGCTCCACCTCCCGCTCAAGGGCGTCCACCGCGGGATCGGCCTCCACGGCGCGCGAGGCGGCTTCGGCATCGCCCTCGAGGATGGCGGTGCAGGCAAGCGCCACCTGGCTTTCCACCATGCCGCCCATGCTGGTGATGAGGGCGGCGAGGCGTTTGAGCTCGTTTTCGTAGCTTTTGACGATGTGCTCGGTGGTTTCGGGCATCTGCGTGGTCTCCCTCAGCCGAACCGGCCGGTGATATATTCCTGGGTGCGGCGCTGCGCGGGGGCGGTGAACATCTGGGTGGCGGTGCCGACCTCGACGAGTTCGCCGAGGTAGAAGAACGCCACCTGATCGGCGCAGCGCGCGGCCTGCTGCATGTTGTGGGTGACGATGACGATGGTGAAATCCCGCTTCAGCTCGTCGATCAGCTCCTCGATCTTGAGC
>CAIWAJ010000552.1:0-3099 GCA_903910565.1 uncultured Rhodospirillales bacterium | reverse complement strand
TGCTGGTCGCTCGCGTGCGAATAGAGTGCTGCCGCGTAGCGGTCGGTAAGACCGCCGCCCGAGGAAATCGTGTTGCCGCCAGACGCCAACGGTGCGGTTCCATATACTGTGCCACGCCGGGGCGTGGACGGTGATCAATACCAGCTACTTCTAGCCGGCGGCGCGGCACTAGCATGGCGTTCGGGCCCGCGCAACACGTGACGGGGAGATGAATGCAACGCCAGTGCAGAAACGCGCAGGGCTCCGGAACTGACGGCTCCGGAGCCCTGCGTCAAGTCTTGACTCCCAACGCTCAATCGGCGGCGAGGGCCATTGCCTTGCGGGCCATGGTCTTGCGCACATAGTCCTCGACCGCCTCGGAAACCGGGTCCGCATGGCTGGCGAAAACATGGTCCGCGCCCTCGAAGACGCGATAGTCGATGGTGACGTTCTTCTGGGTGTTCAACTTGTCGACCAGCTTGCGCACCGCGGGCTCGGGCACCAGCTCGTCGGTATCGCCGTGCACCAGCAGACCGCCGCAGGGGCAGGGCGCCAGGAAGCCGAAATCATAGTGGTTAGCCGGCGGCGCGACGCTGACCCAGCCGGAGACTTCCGGCCGACGCATCAGCAGCTGCATGCCGACGAAGGCGCCGAAGGAGTAGCCGGCAATCCACAGGCCGCCATGGCTCGGGTTGACCGCCTGCATCCAGTCCAGCGCCGAGGCGGCATCGCCGATTTCGCCGATCCCCCCGTCATATCGGCCCTGGCTGCGGCCGACTCCGCGGAAATTGAAGCGCATCACCGAGAAGCCGAGCCGCTGGAACGACTGGTACATGGTGTAGGTGATGCGGTTGTTCATCGTCCCCCCGTGCAGCGGGTGGGGGTGAAGGATGAGCGCCAAGGGGGCGCCCTGCTCCTTCGAGTGATGGTAGCGACCTTCGAGCCGCCCGTCCGGGCCGGCGAACATGACTTCAGGCATGGTATTCCGAAATCCGTTTTCTGTTTATGGGCGGCCCCGAAGGACCGCGCGTGCTGCGAACTACTGGCAACCGGGTCCGGTCCATTCTCGGCCTTGCCGACCTGCTGAACGACCGGATCAATCGAGCGGGACTCCGCTCAGCCGCTTTCCAGCCTCATGTCGGGTAAAGCCGTCGAAACCATGCTCATCCTCAGATAACGGACAGGGCGATGGTCACCCGTTCCAAATGGCCCCGCGAGCCTCTATATCGTCAGCGCACCAGCGGTGCGCATGATGCCCCGGCTGAGGCGCTTGGATCCGGGACACGCGAAACTATAGGTCGCCGGGCGGCTCATTCATAATAGAAAAGTCACATCCTCATGCTTCCTCCCCACGATTCTGGAGTGATCGACCCGGATATGGGGAATCGCCGCAACGCGCGATGCTGGTGTCCCGCCGGGACGTCGGTCCCTCGACAAACCCGTGAGTTACTGGCGGATTCCAGGATTGGCGGGTGCTCGGATCGCGGGTTTTGGGCAGCCGGACAGTGCTATTCAGGAATGACAATTCCGCAATCTTCGCGAGTCCGCCATGCGCGGCAGGCAGGGGTTGTCGTGGTGAGTCAGGAGCCATGACCTATCTGGACGCGAATGCGACAGAGCCATTGCGGCCCGAGGCGCGCGATGCCGCCTTCGCCGCCTTTGCCGTGACGGGCAATCCGTCGTCGGTGCATCAGGCCGGCCGCAAGGCGCGTCGTCTGCTCGAGGACGCGCGGGAGGCCCTCGCGGCCCGTTTTGGCGGGCGGGCGCAGGACCTGGTGTTCACCTCCGGCGGCACCGAGGCCGACGCGCTGGCGGTGAATGGGCTGGGCGCCGGGCGTCGGATTGTCATCGGCGCGACGGAGCATGATGCCATCCGCGCCGCGGCGCCCGGCGCGGACGTCCTGCCGGTCGACTCGGATGGCCGACCGGACCTCGATGCGTTGGAGGCGCTCCTTGCGGCTGGCCCGGCGCTGGTTTGCCTGATGCATGCCAATAATGAGACGGGGGTGATCCACCCAATCGTCGAGGCTGCGGAGATTTGCCGCCGTCATGGTGCCTGGCTCCATGTCGACGCGGCGCAGACCGCCGGGCGGATTGGCGCCGATCTCACGGCGTCGGGCGCCCACAGCATGGCGCTCTCCGCGCATAAGATGGGTGGCATAGCCGGCGCCGGCGCGCTGTTGCGGGCGCCCGAGGCGGCGGCGGCGCTGCGGCCGTTGATCGTCGGGGGCGGGCAGGAGCGTGGACGGCGCGGCGGCACCCCGCCGGTCTCTGTCATCGCGGCCTTCGCCGCGGCCGCCGGGGCGGCCGGGGACGCGGCACGCCTCGCCCCCTTGCGCGATGCGGCCGAGCAAGCGGCGCAGGCAAGCGGAGCGGTGGTGATCGCGGCCGGGGCACCACGGTTGCCCAACACCACAGCGCTGGCGCTGCCGGGCGTGCGGGCGGAAACCCAGGTCATCGCGCTCGATCTCGCGGGAATCGCCGTCTCCGCCGGGGCCGCCTGTTCCTCCGGCAAGGTGGCCCGCAGCCACGTGCTGGCCGCCATGGGGCTCGGCCCGCTCGCCGAATCGGCCATCAGGGTCTCCCTGCCGTGGAACGCCACCGCGGCCGATGTCGCCTCCTTCATCGCCGCATACCGGGATATCGCCGCGCGCCTGCTGCGCAGCGCCGCCTGAGCCCCCATTATTCCTCCATGGACCCGCGCCCCAACCGCCCGATCTACCTCGACAACCAGGCGACCACGCCGTGCGATCCCCGAGTCGTGGCAGTCATGCTGCCGTTCTTCACCGAGCGCTTCGGCAACCCCCATAGCGCCGAACACGCGATGGGGCGCGATGCCGAGGCCGCCGTTGAGGCGGCGCGGGGTGAAATCGCCGCGCTGATCGGCGCCGAGCCGCGCGAGATCGTGCTCACCTCGGGCGCCACCGAGAGCAACAACATCGCGATCAAGGGCGCCGCCCGCTTCGCCGCCAGCCAGGAGTCGCCGCGCCGCCGCATCATCACCGTCGCCACCGAGCATAAGTGCGTGCTGGAATCGGTGAACGACCTGGCCGCCGAGGGGTTCGAGCCGGTCATCCTGCCGGTCCGCGCCGACGGGCTGCTCGATCCGGCCGTGCTGGA
>CAIWAJ010000551.1:0-4136 GCA_903910565.1 uncultured Rhodospirillales bacterium | reverse complement strand
TACGTAGGAGATGATGGAGAACTGCGGATCGTAGATCCACCAGAAGGCGATCGCGCTCAGCACCGTCGGCGTGATGTAGGGCAGCAGGATGATGGCGCGCAGGAAGGATTTGAAGGGGATGTGGTGGTTGAGCAGCAGCGCCAGCCACAGGCCGAGGGCGAATTTCAGCACCGTCGCGGTGAAGGTGTAGAACAGCGTATTCCACACCGAGGTGATGAAAATCCGGTCATCGAGCAGGCTGATGAAGTTCTCAAGGCCCACCCATTCGCCATTGCCGCCGATCTCGGTATCGGTGAAGGCGAGATAGATGCCGAGGCCGAGCGGATAGGTGAGAAACGCCAGCAACAACCCGATCGCCGGCAGCAGGCAGATAAAGATCAGGAACGGCTTGTAGTCGAACAGCCGCGCGAGCCAGCTTGGCTCGGCCCGTGAGGGTTTCCAGGTCGAAGCGTCCATGATCTGCCTTTCCGTGCCCGAGACTGGCGCCACCGGGCAAACCCCGGCGGCGCCCTGAGTCTCAGCCCTTCTTGTAGATGCGCGTCAGGCGACGCTCGGCTTCCTTGACGGCTTCCTCGGGCGTCGACTGCCCGGCGCACACGCCGGCGAACATCTGCACGAGGATATATTCCGCCGTCGCTGCCGCGGCACCCGCGGTGATCGGGCCCTTGTAACCGTCCCAGAAGGTCATCTTCTGCGCGTCGCGATACGCCAGGATCTTCGGGTCCGACTTCCAGCAATCCGACTGGTCGAAGGCGAGCAGCGGATGCGCCCAGTAGCCGAGGCACTGGGTCAGCCAGTTGTCGTACTGCTCCACCTCCATCATGAAGCGGAGATATTCCTTCGCAGCGTTCGGGTACTTCGTGTGCTTGAACACCATCGCGTTGAGGGTGTTGGCGGCTTCCGGCGCACGGCCCTGGAAGGAGCCAGGAAGCCGGGCGTGCTCTGTGTCCGCGGCGATCTTGGCCATCGCCGGATCCTTCGCCGCACCATTCTTCGCCACGAAGTAGATCGAGACGCCGTTCGACGTCATCGAGATTTCCTCGGCGAGGTAGGCCTTGTTGTTGCTCGGGTCGAGCCAGGAGAGTGTGCCAGGGATGAACGTCTTGTAGAGTTCCGCCCCATATTTCAGCGCCGCGATCGTCTCCTTGCGGTTGATCGAGACGACGTTCTTCTCGTCGACCTGGTAGCCGCCATGCGCCCAGAGCAGCCAGGTCGCGGTGCCGTTGCCGTCGCCCTGCGAGTTGCCGAGCGCCCAGCCCACGGGATGGCCGTTCTTGTGCAGCTTGCGGCAGAGATCGAGGAACTTGCCGAGATCATCCGGCGGCACATCATACCCTGCCTCATTCACCCAGGACTTGCGGTACACCAGCGCGCCGCCGCCGCAGCCCATCGGAAGGCCGATCCACTGGTTGGACCCGAACTTCTTACCATAGACAGAGGGCAGCGCGCCCCAGCCGCCATATTTCTTGCCAAGGTACGTGGCAAGCTCCGTCATATCCAGCACCTTTTCGGTGTAGAGGTGCGGGTCATTAGCCCAGCCCACCGAGATGTCCGGCCCGGCGCCGGTCCGCGCGGCCACCGCCACCTGGGCGCGGATGTCTTCCCAGCCGACGAAATCCGTACGCACCTGAACGCCGGTGGACTTCGCAAACTTCGCGGTGTTTTCATTCCAGACGATTTCGTCGGGGTCGACGAACTTGGTCGGGCGGATCACGCGCAGCGTGGCGCCCGCCTCGATCGGCTGCTTCGGCGGGTCGACCTTGACCACCGGGATGGCGGCATGGGCCGCGCCCGGTTGCAGCACGGCGGCGGATGCGACCGCGCCGGCACCCACGGCGAAACTGTCACGGCGTGTAAAACCAGTCATACCATCAGCCTCCCAGAATGGCGGCCTGAGGCCGCACGTTGTGAACCTAGGTGGCGCGGGCTCAGTTGAGCCGCGCGCCCGTCGCTTCGTCGAACAAATGAACGAGCGCGGTATCGGGCGAGACATGCAGTATCGCGCCCGGCGTGTCGGCGATGCGCTCGCGGAACGCGCCGACCGGACGGGTTTCGCCGAGCATGGTGGCATCGCCGAACTTCATGATCACCTGCGTCTCGGACCCCGTCGGCTCCACCACCACAATAGTAGCGGCGATCCCCGCCGGGTCGAGTCGGAGATGCTCGGGCCGGATGCCGTAAACCACGTCACCGGTGTGCCCAGTGGGGGCGCCAGGCGGTAGCGGGAAGCTGACGGAACCCGAGCGGAACGCGCCGCCCTCAATCCGCCCACGCACGAAATTCATCGCCGGCGACCCGATGAACCCGGCGACGAACAGGTTCGCCGGCCGGTCATACAGTTCAAGCGGCGCGCCGATCTGCTCGACGTTGCCGGAATTCATCACCACGATTTTATCCGCCATCGTCATCGCCTCGATCTGGTCGTGCGTGACGTAGACGGTGGTGGTGCCAAGCCGTTGGTGCAGGTCCTTGATCTCGGCGCGCATCGCCACGCGCAGCTTGGCATCGAGATTGGAAAGCGGCTCATCGAACAAAAACACCTGCGGATCACGCACAATCGCGCGCCCCATCGCCACGCGCTGGCGCTGGCCGCCCGAGAGCTGGCGGGGATAGCGCTCGAGGTAGGGGGTGAGGCCGAGAATCGCCGCGGCCCGGCCCACCTTCTCGTCGATCACCTGCTTCGGCGCCTTGGCCAGCAGCAGCGAGAAGGCCATGTTGTCGCGAACAGTCATATGCGGATAGAGCGCGTAATTCTGGAACACCATCGCAATATCACGCTCTTTTGGCGCGACATTGTTCACCACACGGTCCCCGATCGCGATATCTCCGCGGGTGATATTCTCGAGCCCGGCGATCATGCGCAGCAGCGTCGATTTACCGCAGCCGGACGGCCCAACCAGGATAACGAATTCCCCGTCGGCAACCTCGACATCAACGCCATGCAGCACTTCATGGCTGCCGAATGCCTTGCGAACCGCACGAATGGAGACTGTCGCCATCGACCTTGTACGCCTTCCCAGTGACTTGTCGGGCCAACCGGCCGCTATTTCACCCAAGATAGGCTGGCGATCACCGGTTTGCCAACAGAAGACACGCAATCCCTGCGGCGGAACGTCAGAAACGTCAGAAAATCCCGCGAAACCGTGACGGCACCGGCCAGCGCGCGGCGACTTCATAGTTGATGTTGAATGTATCCTTCCGCCCCGGCGCCCCGGCCGAAGCGCCAAGCATTTCAGCAACCCCGCGCCGAAGCGCCGGCGAGTCCCGATCGAGCGCCACATCCTGCCGTGCGACCAACCCGGCAACACGATCGAACATCGCGTGACATTCCACGTCGCTCACCCGCTGCCACCATCCCGCGTTCGGGTCCGCCCAGGGCTGAGACCGCGTTCCCGCCAGGCGGCGCAGCCCGATATCGCGGTCAAACCAACGCAGGTGAAACGTATACAGATCGTTGAACACCGTCGGTGCATCGGCTCGATGGAACCCTCCCCCCCAGCGCACCGGACGACTGATGAGGGCCGGCTTGCTCATCGCGCCGGAGAATTGCACCCAGCCCCGTTGCGACAACACAAGCTCGCCCGGATCGAACGCGGCTTCGCCATGGGAATGCACGATATTCAACCCATACGTTGTCACCACCTCATCGCGGCATGTCGCGCAGTAGGCCGCCAGCGACGAATGCCGTGCCGGATCCGCGACGACGATCTCGTCGGCATCGGCGTACATCACCCAATCGTAGCGCAGCAGCAACGCACGGCACAGCGTCGAAACGAACGCCGCCCGCCGATCATCGTCGTGCGCCGAGCGCGGAATGCGGATCACGTTGACCTCGCCAAGCCCCGCGGTGCTGCCATCATCGCTGCCATGGTCGATCACGAAACAATTTTCCGCGCCGATCTGGGCCGAATAATGGCGCACCCAGATCGGTAGAAAATCCGCCTCGTTATACGCCATCGTCACCGCGGCAACCGTCATGCGGGCTCTCCCATGCGCTCGGGCGATCGGCCGTTGCAGCGGCGCAGGAAGCGCTTCTTTTTTGAAAAAAAGAAGCAAAAAACTTCGCTCTTATTGCGTCATCTGTTGAGATCTGCGATTCTACTCCCCGGCGTCAGGGGAACATCTCAGGTATGGAC
>CAIWAJ010000550.1:0-7325 GCA_903910565.1 uncultured Rhodospirillales bacterium | reverse complement strand
GACCCCCGCTTCACCGACTGGTTCGCCCGCATGCAGAACGCGGCGGCGATGAAGGCGGTGATCGAGGAGGCCTTGCAGACCGACAGCGCGGTGGCGTGGGAGGCCAAGCTGAAGGCCGCCGATATTCCCTGCGCCCGGGTGTGGGGGGTCGACGAGATCCTCACCCATCCCCAGCTCGCCCATCGCGACATCGTGCAGACCGTGCAGAGCGAGTTCGGCCCGCTGCGCCTCACCGGCCCGGCCTTCAAGCTGCGCGAGGGCGGCAGCGGCGGGCTTGATCGGCCGCCGCCGCGGGTGGGCGAGCACACCGAGGAGGTGCTGCGCCAGGCCGGGTTCGGCCCGGAGGAGATCCTGGCACTGCGGGCATCCGGCGCGCTCGGATGAGGTTGGAGCGCTTCACCGAGGGCGATTTCGATGGCGCGCATGGGCTGACCCAGGCGCTGCGCTGGCCGCATCGCCGAGAAGACTGGGAGACCATGCTCACCCTCGGCCACGGCTTCGTTGCCCGCGACGAGGCGGGTCTGGCCGGCACCGCGCTGTGGTTCCCCTGCGGCGAGGGACACGCGACGCTCGGCATGGTCATTGTCGCCGGGGACCGCCAGGGCAGGGGGATCGGCAAGGCGCTGATGGCCGCCGTGCTGGAGGAGATCGGGGACCGTGCGATCCTCCTCAACGCCACCACGGAGGGCGCGCCGCTCTACCGCGCGCTCGGTTTCATCGGGGATGGCGAGGTGGTGCAGTACCAAGGTGCCTTCATCCCCATCGCGGCCACCGCGCCCGGGTTGCGGGACGCAACGCCGGCGGATTGGCCGTCAATCGCCGCGCTCGATGCGGCGGCCTTCGGGGCGCGGCGCGCAGCGATGGACGCCGTGCTGGCGGCGGGCCGGGCGGTGGTGATCGCGCGGGACGGCGGGATCGCCGGCTTCGCGGTGTGTCGCCCGTTTGGCCGCGGCGTGGTGATCGGCCCGATCGTGGCGGAGACCGAGGCGGATGCGGTCGCGATGGTCGGCGCACTCGGCGAGCCCGGCGCCTTCGTGCGGATTGACGTGGTGGGCGAGGCAACGACGCTGGTTGATTATCTCGCAAGGGCCGGCCTGTCTGGCGTCGATCGCGTCACCCCGATGCGGCGGGGCGATTGGACGGCGCGGGCGCTGGTTCGGCGGTTTTCGTTGATCAGTCAGGCGTTGGGATAGAAGGACGCAAGCGCTTCCTTTTTGAAAAAAAGAAGCAAAAAACTTTTATCCGTTTGTGTCGCGCCCTCCGGGGAGACTCCGAGCCAAAGGAACAGAAAGTTTTTTTGGTTCTTTTTGTTCACAAAAAGAACGGCTTTCTACCCTTCCTGGCTAACCCCATCATGGCCCGCCAACACCTCCCCCAACTCGCGCAGCACCGTCCCGTCCGGCGCGCGAAAACACGCCACCGCGCGATCCGGCGCCACCCGCAACAGCGGCGGCGCGGCGGCGCAGGCGGCGTCCGCGCGGGGGCAGCGGGGCGCGAAGCGGCACCCTGCCGGGTCGGCGGCTCCCGCGGCTTCACGGTTGGTATCGAGCCAGACGCGGTTGGTGTCGGCCTGCGGGATCGCGGATATCAGCAGCTGCGTATAGGGGTGCTGCGGCGCCTGCACGATCCGCTCGGCGTCGCCCGCCTCCACCACCGCGGCGCGATACATCACCAGCAGGTTGTGGCTCACCTGGTAGGCGGTCGCGAGGTCATGCGTGATGTAGATGATCGAGATCCCCATTTCCTGGTTCAGCCTGGCCAGCGAGCCCAGAATGGTCGCCCGCAGCGAGGCGTCGACCATCGACACCGGCTCGTCGGCGACGATCAGCTTGGGGCGGATCAGCACGGCGCGGGCGACCATGATGCGCTGGCGCTGGCCGCCGCTGAGCTGGTGCGGGTAGCGGCCGAGGATCTCCTCCGGCCGCAGCCCGACGCTGCGCAAGGCGGTGGCAATCAGGTCCCGCTCGGCGGCCTTGGACCGGGCGAGGCGGAATTTGCGGACGGGCGTGGTGAGCACGTGGTCGACCCGGTAGAACGGGTTGTAGACCTCGTAGGGGTCCTGGAACACCGCCTGCACGTCGCGGCGGAAACTCTGGCGGGCCTCGCCGTCGAGCGTCGTCAGGTCCTCCCCGCGATACAACACCCGCCCGCCGGTCGGCGCCACCAGGCCGAGCAGGACCCGGGCCAAAGTGGTCTTCCCGCTCCCGCTTTCCCCGACCACCGCGGTGATCGCCGGGCGGGCGCTGTCGATGGCGAGCGACATCGGATCGAGCGCCACGGTGCCCGGGTTGCCGAACCTGGCGCCGGGGAAATGCTTGCTGACCCGCTCGGCCTGCAGCAGCACGCTCATGGTGGCGTCTCCGCGAGATGGCAGGCCACCCAGGCTTCGGCGGCGACCTGGCGCACCGCGGGCTTCTCCGTCCGGCAGCGGTCGAAGCAGGCGGCGCAGCGGGGGTGGAAGGCGCATCCGGGCGGCAGGTCGCGCAGCAAAGGCGCGAGCCCGGGGATGCCGAGCATCGGGGCGCGCCGTTCGAGCGAGGGCAGGCTCGAGATCAGCGCCTGCGTGTAGGGGTGGCGCGGCCGGGTGATGATGTCGGCGATCGGGGCGAGTTCCACCAGCCGCCCGGCATACATCACGCCCAGCCGGTCGACGAACTGCGCCATCAGCCCCATGTCATGGCCGACCAGGATCACCGCGGCGCCCAGCGTGCGCTGGACCTCGGCCAACGTCTGCATCACCTGGCGTTGCACCACCACGTCGAGCGCGGAGGTCGGCTCGTCGGCGATGATCACCTTGGGCTTGAGGCAGATGGCGATCGCGATACAGGCGCGCTGCTTCATGCCGCCGGAGAGTTCATGCGGGTAGGAATGCGCGACCTCGGGCTTGAGGCCGACCTGCGGCAGCAGCTCGGCGATCCGCGCGGCATGCTCGGCGGGGGGCACGTCATGGTCGCGCAGCGCGTCGGCGATCTGCGCGCCGATCCGCAGCACCGGGTTGAGCGAGTTCATCGAGCCCTGCGGCACCATGGCGATTCCGGCGAGGCGCAGGCGGCGCATTTCCTCGATGCCGAGATCGGTGATGTCCTGCCCGTCGAAAAACACCCGCCCGCCATCGATCCTGCCGGGCGGCTTGATCATGCGCAGGATGGCCAGCGCCATCGTCGACTTGCCCGACCCGGATTCGCCGGCCAGCCCCAGGCGCTCCCCGGCGCGCAGCGCGAAGGCGACGTCGTCCACCGCGCGGACCAGGCCGAGCGGATGGTCGAAGGCGACCCGCAGGCCCTGGACGCGCAGGACCTCGGCTCGGGGTGTCTGGGGGTGCGTGACGTTATTCTCCCGGCGTGTTGCCGCCATCATGCGCAACCCCGGCCGCGGGAACAAGCGTTGCGGGTTGACGTTTACCGGCGGGGCGGTTCGTAATCGGTTCATGGCCCCGCAGTTTCCCCCCAATCACCGATGATCGGCCGGCTGCTGATACTGATCGCCGGGCTTGCGGTGATCGCGGCGGTGGTTCTGCGCGCCTCCTGGTGGCCGATGCCGGGGGCGGAATCCTATCTCGGCTATGTCGAGGGCGAGACGTTGTTTGTCTCCGCGCCGGTCGCCGGCCGGTTGGTCGAACGGCCGGTGCAGCGGGGCGGGGCGGTGCGCAAGGGCGAGCTGGTTTTCCGGCTCGACCAGGCGGCGGCCCAGGCGGAGGTCGCGCGCAGCGAGGCGGCGCTGGCGGAAAGCCGGGCCTTGCAGGCGGATCTGCTGACCGGCAAGCGGGACGAGGAGCAGGAGGTGGTGCGGGCGCAGCGGCGCGAATCCGCGGCGGCGCTCGATCTTGCGGAAAAGGACCTCGCGCGCACCCGCCAACTCGTCACCAGCGGCACGGCGCCGCGCTCGCAGCTCGATCTCAACGCCTCCCAGGTCGACCAGCTCCGCGCGCATGTGGCGCAGCTCCTGGCGCAGGAGGTGGCGGGCGATCTCGCGGCCCGGCCCCAGGCGATCAACGCCGCCGCGGCACGCGTGATCGAGGCGGCGGCGAGCCTGGCGTCGGCGCGCGCGCGTCTGGATGATCTTGCGCCCGCCGCGCCGGCCGATGCGCTGGTGGAGGACACGTATTTCGATGCCGGCGAATGGGTCGGCGCGGGGCAGCCGGTGGCGGCATTGCTGGCGCCAGGCAAGGTCAAGCTGCGGTTCTTCGTGCCACAGGACGCGGTGGCGCGGGCAATCCCCGGGCAGCGGATCGGATTCGCCTGCGATGGCTGCCCCGCAGGGCTGTCGGCGGTGATCACCTACGTGTCTCCGCGCGCGGAGTTCACCCCCCCGGTGATCTACTCGCGCACGGCGCGGGCCAAGCTGGTTTTCCTGGTCGAGGCGCTCCCGGTGGGGCAGCCGCTCCCGGTGGGGCTGCCGATCGAGGTCGCGCCGCTCCGATGACGCCGGCGATCGAGGTCCGTGGCCTGGTGAAGCGCTACGGGCGGCGGGTGGTGGTGGACAATGTCGACCTCACGGTGATGCCCGGCCGCGTCTGCGGCTTCCTCGGCCCCAACGGCTCCGGCAAAACCACCACATTGCGGCTGATCTGCGGGTTGCTGACCCCGGATGGCGGCAGCGGCACCTGCCTCGGCGAGGACCTGATCGCCGGGCGGGCGGCGATCAAGCGGCAGACCGGCTACATGACGCAGAAATTCGGGCTCTACGAGGATCTCACCATCCGCGAGAACCTCGACTTCGTCGGCGACGTCTACGGTATCGCCGATGCGCGCGGCCGGGTGGACGCGGCGCTCGATCGCCTCGGCCTCACCGCCCGCCAGCACCAGCTCGCCGGCGCGCTGTCAGGCGGCTGGAAGCAGCGGCTGGCGCTCGCCGCCTGCGTGCTGCACGAGCCCAGGCTGCTGCTGCTCGACGAGCCGACCGCGGGTGTCGACCCCAAGGCGCGGCGGGATTTCTGGGACGAAATCCACGCGCTGGCGGCCGGCGGCATCACCGTGCTGGTCTCCACCCACTACATGGACGAGGCGGAGCGCTGCCACGAGATCGCCTATATCGCCTATGGCAAGCTGCTGGCCCGCGGCTCGGTGGCCGAGGTGATCGCCGGCTCCGGCCTGTCCGCATGGGTCGCGACCGGCGAGGGGGCGGACCTTTTGGCCCCCCGGCTGCGCGACGCCCCGGGGGTGACGGCGGCGGCGGCGTTCGGGGCGAGCCTGCATGTCTGCGGGCCGGACCCGGTGGCCCTGGCCGCGGCAATCGCGCCGTTGCGCGGCGCGCCCGGCATCGTCTGGCGGGAGGCGGCGCCGACGCTGGAGGACGTTTTCATCCACCTGATGCGCCAGGTGCCCGACAACGCGGAGCAGGGCTGAGCGATGTGGCGCCGGATGTTCGCGATCATCCGCAAGGAGGTGTTGCAACTCGGGCGGGACAAGCTGACGTTCGCGATGATGTTCGGCATGCCGATCATGCAGCTGATCCTGTTCGGCTATGCGATCAACAATGACCCGAAGGGCCTGCCCACCGCCCTGCTGGCGGCCGACCATGGCGAAATGCCCCGCGCGATCGCGGCGGCTTTGGGCAATACCGGCTACTTCAACATCAGCCGCAGCGTGACCAGCGAGGCGGCGGCAGATGGGCTGTTGCAGCGGGGCGAGGTGCAGTTCGTCGTCAATATTCCCGCCGATTTCACCCGCCGCGTGATCCGCCATGAGCGGGCACAAATCGCCGTGGAGGCGGACGCCACCGACCCGACCACCACCGGCAACGCGCTGGCCGCCGTCGCGCCGGCGGTGGACCAGGCGCTGGCGCGGGTGCTCACCGGCCCGCTCGCCGGTCTCGCCCCCCGCGCCGGGCCGGTGGAGGTGGTGCTGCACCGCCGCTACAACCCCGAGGGCAGCACGCGCGACAACGTGGTGCCCGGCCTGCTCGCGGTGATCCTGACCATGACGATGGTGATGATGACGGCGCTGGCCGTCACCCGCGAATATGAGCGCGGCACGATGGAAAACCTGCTCGCCATGCCAATCCGGCCGATCGAGGTGATGGTGGGCAAAATCGCGCCCTATATCGGCATCGGCAGCGTGCAGGTCGCGGTCGTGCTGGGGGCGGCGAAACTGCTGTTCGATGTGCCGATGATCGGCAGCCTGGCCCTGCTCTCGGCGGCGACGCTGCTGTTCATCACCGTCAATCTGGCCGTCGGCTTCACCTTCTCGACGGTTGCGCGCAACCAGTTGCAGGCGATGCAGATGTCGTTCTTCTTCCTGATGCCCTCGATCCTGCTATCCGGCTTCGCGTTCCCCTTCCGCGGGATGCCCGCCTGGGCCCAGGTGGTGGGCGAGGCGCTACCGGCGACGCATTTTCTCCGGGTGGTGCGGGCGGTGATGTTGAAGGGCGCCGGATTGGCGGACATCGCCGCCGAACTCGCGGCGCTCGGCCTGCTGCTGGCGCTGGTGGGGGCGATGGCGCTTGCGCGTTACCGGGTGACGCTGGATTAGAGCCACCTCCGCTCACTCGCAGGTGAGGTCGATCGAGCCGCGGGGATCATCGGACGTGCCGCCAAGCCGGTTGTCGCCGGCCGGCCATATGGCGTAGCGCGGCTTGGGGCCGCGGTTCATCGCGGGACCGAGGGCGGGGATGCCGTACCAATGGGCGGCAACGCCCTGCTCGATCACCGGCGCATCCACCACAATGCCTCCGCGCGAGGTCCAGCGCACCCAGGGCGCGCCGTCGGGATTACGATAGAACACCGCTTCGACGCGCACGCGGGTGCCGAGGAACGAATTCGGCCCCCAGCCGCCCTCCACGACGACGCCGGTGCAGACCCGCTGCTGCATCTTGTCGACCACAGTGCCTTTGACCGGCGCGTCGGTCACGGTGAAGGGCCGCTTTGGCGCATCGGCGGCGCCGGGTTGGCGCAGCGCGTAGCGCATGGTGATGGTCACCTCGGCCTGCGGCGCCGGCGTGCCGGGCGGGAAGGGGCGGAGGTGGCCATGGAGGAATACCTCGATGCCGGCTCGGTCGAGAGTCTCCGACCCCGAGCCTTGCAGCACCTTCACGATCCACACCTCGCCATCCCCGTGCACCACCAGGTGAACCTTGATCGCGCCGCTCAGCCCTTTTGTGATGGCCTCCCGGGGGTAGTAGGCGTGCAGGTCCCACCATTCCTGGAGCTGCCTGATCCAGTCAGGCCCCAGCACGGCACCTTCGATGCGAACGGCCGGCTCCGGCGTTTCCACCGGCGGCGCCGGCGCTGCGGACGGCGCGCGCGGGGGCTGCGGGGTGGCGGGCTGGGGCTGCGGCCGGGGTGGCGGCGGCTTGGCCACGGGGGGCGCCGGGGTTTGCGCGGGGCG
>CAIWAJ010000549.1:0-8999 GCA_903910565.1 uncultured Rhodospirillales bacterium | reverse complement strand
GCAACAGCCAATCTGCCAAATTACCTCGGCTGGCGTAGAACCATCGAAGCCCTCCCGAAAGCGCCCGCACCCAACCTATGGATCATGGCAGCTGCCGGATTGGGACCGTATCAACAAGCAACACAATAAGAGCGAAAAAAAACCCTTCCCCCGTCCTACTTTGCACCCGGTCGCCATCTCCGCGCCGCTATGGCAAAATCGCCCCATGACCGACCAGAATCCGCCGATGCCCGGCCCGACCTCCCACAGCTTCTTCTCGCAGCGCCTGCGCCTGCACTATGTGGACTGGGGCAACCAGGATGCCCCCCCGCTCCTCCTCCTCCACGGCGGCCGCGACCATTGCCGCAACTGGGACTGGGTGGCCAACGCGCTGCGCAAGGATTGGCACATCATCGCCCCCGATCTCCGCGGCCATGGCGACAGTGAATGGGCGTCGGACGGCAACTACCCGATGGCCGCCTATGTGGCCGATCTCGCCCAGCTCATCCACCAGCAGAAACTCGCACCCGTCACCATCGTCGCCCACTCCCTCGGCGGCAATATCGCCCTGCGCTACACCGGGCTCTACCCCGAAAACGTCCGCAAGCTCGTCGCCATCGAGGGCCTCGGCCCCTCGCCGAAAATGCAGGCCGAGCGGGACGCCGTCCCCTACGACCAGCGCATGCGCGAATGGATCGACACCCGCCGCGCCCTCGCCGCCCGCATCCCCCGCCGCTACCCCACCCTGGAAGACGCCTATCGCCGCATGCACGAGGAAAACAAGCACCTCCGCCCCGATCAGGCCCGCCACCTCACCGTGCACGGCGCCAATCAGAACGAGGACGGCAGCTATAGCTGGAAGTTCGACCCCTACGTGCGCTCCAACTTCCCCGATGGCGGCCTCGCCGGCGAAAACCTGGAGCGCCTGTGGGCCCGCATCACCTGCCCCACCCTCCTGGTCTACGGCAATGAAAGCTGGGCCTCCAACCCCGAGAAGGACGGCCGCATGGCACACTTCAACACCGCCCGCGTCGTCGCCTTCGATCGCGCCGGACATTGGGTGCACCATGACCGGACTGAGGATTTCATCAGCGAGATCAAAGGTTTTCTGTAAAAACGTAAAGTGGAAGCATGTTCTTTTTGTGAACAAAAAGAACCAAAAAAACTTTTCGATCCATTCATGCCGTTGGCGTACTCTCCCGGGATGGTCGGAGCGGTACACACCCAGCGGATAAAAGTTTTTTGCTCCTTTTTTTCAAAAAAGGAGGCCTTCGTTCCGCTTGCCGGAATCTCCATCGGCTGCGGAGCGTCACCGGACAGCTCCGTAGCAGACGGTTAGAAAGTTTTTGCTTCTTTTTTCAAAAATAAGCGCTTCCTTCCCTCATCACCCCACCGGCATCGTGCCGGCCAGCGGCGCCAGCGTCACCACCCGCGCATACCAGGCTTCGAGCTTGGGGTGCCCAGGGCGCCACGGCTCATTGGCGAAGCGGAAATCGAGGTAGCCCAGCGCGCAGCCCACGGTAATTTCGCCGATTGTGGTGAGCGCGCCGAGGCTGTCCGCCTCCGCCTCAAGGCTGTCGAGCGCGGCGGCAACCTTGCCGCGCTGCAACGCGATCCAGTCAACGCGCCCCTCGTCCTGCGGCAGCGCGATCTCGCGGCGGCGCGGCTGGCTGGCGTCCATGATGCCGTCGCCGAGCGCCTGCTGGCGCAGCGCCGCCCAGCGCGCCGGGCCTGGCGCGGGGAACAGCTTGGGCGCATCGCCGACGCTGTCGAGATACTCGCAGATCACCGGGCTGTCATACAGCGCCTCGCCGGCCTCGCCGATCAGCGTCGGCACCTTGCCGAGCGGGTTCGCCGTCTTCAGCGCCGGGTCGGACGTCTTGATGATCCATTTCTCGATGCGCCCATCGATCCCGCGGGCGATGGCGCAGGCCATGGCTTTGCGGACATAGGGGCTGGCGGGGGAGAAGGCGAGTTTCATGGCGGCGTTTCCCTGGTTTTCGCGCGCGATCGCGCAACCGCCACATTGTCGCGCCCCGCGCCGGCGCGCAACCATGCCTTCCCCACCGCGGCTTGAATCTTTTTTCCTTATTTATGGATAAAAAGCCTTGCACTCGGCGGTAGGTTCCTATAGAAACGGACCATGAACAAGACCGACACCATCGCCCTGCTGCGCCGCGTCGCCCCGGACCTCCCGGAGCCCGTACTGCGCCTGATCGCGATGCTGCTGGACCTCCTCGCCCGCGTCTGCGGCACCGAATTCAACGCGATCTGGCTGGAAGCCGAGTCCGCCCGCGTAGCCTCCCTTGCGCGCGCCACCCCTCCGTCCCGCGCGGCCGCGCAGCCCTCGCCCCGCGCACGTGCGTCGCACGCCCGCGCCCCCAGAATCACCTGCGCCCCCAGAATCACCTGCGCCAGCCCGCCGCGCCCGGCATGCCTCGCGCGCAGGCGCGCTCCTGCGCGGGCGCCCCGCGCGTTCCTTACCCCTCTGCCGGCCGCCCCGCGCGGCATCCCCCGCCTCGCCAGCCCCCGTATTTTCAAAAACCGCCTCTCCGCCACCCCGCCTTCCCATGCCTATTTCGTTACGATATAGCAACAATATCCACAAACCCTGCCCGTTGCATCCCTCGCCCGCCCCCGCTATACGGCCCGCTTCGCCCTGCCGGTCGGATCGGCGGGGTCATTTCACGCAAGGTGCGCCATGAAGCCCGGTATCCATCCCGAATATCACGAAATCACCGTCATCATGACCGACGGCACGACCTTCACCACCCGCACCTGCTCCGGCAAGGCCGGCGACACGCTGCGGCTGGACATCGACCCGAAGTCCCACCCGGCCTGGACTGGCGTGCAGCGCATCATGGACACCGGCGGCCAGGTCGCCAAGTTCAACAAGAAGTTCGCCGGCATCGGCGTTCGCAAGTAGGCCTCCCGCCACTGCGATGGTTCGGCAAGCGCCGCCCCTTGAACCGAGGGGCGGCGCTTCCTATTTCGGGGGTGTCGGGATGCCCATTCGGGGTCCGGACATTCCACCAGGGTCGGCCCGTCAGGGAGGCCCCTCGTTTGTAACCTTGCTCGTGCAGGAGGTTCGCACATGAACGCCCTTAATTTGTCCCCGCTGTTCCGCACCGCCATCGGCTTCGATCGGCTCGCCCGCTTGATGGACACCGCCGCCGCGGCGGATACGTCCTACCCCCCCTACAACATCGAGCGCACCGGCGATGACAGCTATCGCCTGACCATGGCCGTCGCCGGCTTCGGCCCCGATGACATCGAGCTCACCGTCAAGGAAAACACCCTCGTCGTCGCCGGCCGCGGCCCCGCCGAGCCCCCCAAGGTTGAGCTGCTCTATCGCGGCATCGCCGGCCGCGCCTTCGAGCGCCGCTTCGTCCTCGCCGACCACATCGTCGTCGAGGGGGCCGACCTGCAGCACGGCCTGCTGCATGTCAGCCTCAAGCGCGTCGTCCCCGAGGCGCTGAAGGTTCGCCGCATCGAAATCGGCACGCCGCAACCCGCCGCCCAGCCGGCCATCCAGCAGGCCGCCTGACCAACCGGGGGGAGGGGTTCGCCCCTCCCCTCACCCTTTCTTGAAGAACAGATCGGCAGCCGCGCGATGGCTGCCTTTTCGCGCTATATCGGCCCGCACCCGGGCAATTTCCGCCTCCAACTCGCCGATATAGGTCTCCAGCTCCGCGATCCCCATCGCATCGAGCACCGGCGGTGTGAGCCGCGCCGGCTTCGGCCGCGGCAGATCATCTTCAATCGGCATCCCATTCAACTCCTTACAACCCTGCCCCGATACGGCGCTGACTTGACCCGCCGGGCCGGCACGTCCATATGCCCCGCTTTCCAGTGATCCAGGCCGCGCGTGGCGGGAACACGCGTGCCCGCGTCCACGGAACCCAAAGGTAAAGTGCCATGACCCTGCCCCTCATGCCAAAGGCCACCGCGGTGTGGCTGATCGACAAGACCGCCCTCACCTTCACCCAGATCGCCGATTTTTGCGGCATGCACCCGCTCGAAGTCCAGGCCATCGCCGACGGCGAAGTGGCGCAGGGTATCGTCGGGTACGACCCCGTCGCCAACAGCCAGGTGACTTTGGCGGAAATCCGCCGCTGCGAGGCCAATGACGAGGCGCGCCTCAAGCTGCTGCCCACCTCGCTGCCCCAGCCCAAGCGCCTCAAGGGCGCCCGCTACACCCCCGTGGCCAAGCGCAATGACCGCCCGGACGGCATCGCCTATCTGCTGCGCAACTACCCGCAGCTCACCGACGCCCAGGTCGGCAAACTGATGGGCACCACCAAGGAGACCATCGAGAAGGTACGCAACCGCTCGCACTGGAACAGCGCCAACATCAAGCCGCGCGATCCGGTGATCCTCGGCCTGTGCACCCAGACCGACCTGCACAACATGGTGAGCGCGGCCAATGAGCGCCTGGTGCGCGAAGGCCACGCAGTGCCCGTCCCGCCGCCGGAAACGGAAGAGGCGGCCTGACCAGGCCGCCTCGGGGAAAGCAGTTCAGGCGGCCTGTAGGGCCGAGCGTAATCGTTCGATCTCCTGCTTGAGGTGGAGTTTGTCGATCTTGAGCCGGTTCAACAATTCAGCGTCGGGTCGTGGTCTTCCGTCTTCGGCGGCGATCTGGCTCTCCAGCGCGGCATGACGGGCGCGCAGGCTTTCGATTCGGGCTTCCTGACTCATAGGGACTCCTCTCGATCGGCTTCCGCAGAGTGCGGCATCGGCTATCGTGATGCCGAACTGCAAACAAACGGTAACTCCAACGCGATGCGGATTGCCATGCGAAAATTGGTCCATCCCTCCCTTCACCGTGTTAAAACGCCGCCATGTTGAATGATCACGATGCATTGCTGCGCCAATTGCATGAATTGAGGAGCGAACACCGCGATCTCGACACCGTCATTGTGCGGTTGATCGAGACCGGACCGCTGGACCAGCTGCATCTGCAGCGCCTCAAGAAGCGCAAGCTGCTGCTGAAGGACGAGATCACCAAGCTCGAATCCCGTCTCATCCCGGACAGCATCGCATGACCGACGCCCCGCTGGTCGGCATCATCATGGGGAGCCAGTCGGACTGGCCGACCATGAAGAACGCCGCCGACATGCTGGTCCGGCTCGGCGTCCCCCATGAGCGCCGCATCGTCTCGGCCCACCGCACGCCGGACCGGTTGGCCAGCTACGCCAAGACGGCCAAGGGCCGAGGACTGCGGGTCATCATCGCCGGCGCCGGCGGGGCCGCCCACCTGCCGGGAATGGCCGCCGCCTTCACGCCCCTGCCGGTGCTCGGCGTGCCGGTCGAGAGCCACGCCCTGAAGGGCATGGATTCCCTGCTGTCGATCGTCCAGATGCCGGCCGGCATCCCCGTCGCCACCCTCGCCATCGGCCGCGCCGGGGCGATCAACGCCGCCTTGCTCGCTGCCGCCATCCTGGCGACGACCGACCCCGCCCTCGCCGAACGGCTCGACGCCCTGCGCGCCGAGCAAACCGCCGCCGTCGCCGAAGAGCCGGTCGACCCGCCGCCCGCATGACGCCGCTACCGCCCAACGCCACCATCGGGATCGTCGGCGGCGGTCAGCTCGGCCGCATGTCCGCCCTCGCCGCCGCACGGCTCGGGTATCGCTGCCATATCCTGAGCCCCGAGCCCGACTGCCCCGCCGCCCTCGTCGCCGCCCGCCACACCCTGGCCGACTACGAGGACACCGAAGCCCTGCGCAATTTCGCCCGCCAGGTCGACGTCATCACCTTCGAATTCGAAAACGTCAGCGCCGCCGGGCTGGACCTGCTGGCCTCCTTGGTGCCGGTCCGCCCGGGCGCCGAGGTGCTCCGGATCAGCCAGGACCGCATCGCCGAGAAATCCTTCGTCAACGGGCTCGGGATCGCCACCGCCCCCTGGCGAAAGGTGGAGAACCCGGACGACTTGGACCAGGCCGCCGCCGCGCTCGGCCTGCCCGCCATCCTCAAGACCACCCGGCTCGGCTATGACGGCAAGGGCCAGGCGTTGCTGCGTGCGCCCGCCGATTACAGCGCCATCGCAGACCTCGCGCCCAAACCTCTGATTTTAGAAGGTTTCGTTGACTTCGCTTGCGAAATCAGCGTCATCGTCGCACGCAATCCGCAGGGCGCGATGACCAGTTTCGACCCGGTCGAGAACCGCCACCGCCACCATATCCTCGACCTCACCCTCGCCCCGGCCCAGATCGCCCCGGAAACCGCCGTCACAGCGACCGCCATCGCCCGCAGGATTGCCGATGGGCTCGATTTGATCGGGCTGCTGGCCGTCGAGATGTTCGTCACCGCGGACAATCAGGTGGTCGTCAACGAGATCGCCCCGCGCCCCCACAACTCCGGCCACTGGACGATCGACGCCTGCCCCGCCAGCCAGTTCGAGATGCATATCCGCGCCGTCGCCGGCCTGCCGCTGCCCGAGGCGCGGCGCCATTCAGATGCGGTGATGAAGAATCTGGTGGGGCCAGACGAGATCGACCTTTGGCCAGCAATCCTGCAAACCGAGGGGCTTATCCCGCATCACTACGGCAAGACGGAAGCACGGCCCGGTCGCAAAATGGGGCATGTGACGCGGTTGTTCCCGCGCGCTTCGCTACCAGGTCCGTTCGGAATCGCCGCAGCGCTGGGGCCGCTGGCCGCCGACTGATCAGGCGCTCTGCGCGATCGCGTGGGGGCCGTGGCTGAGGAGCATCGGCTGCGTGCTGTTCATCGCGGTCATGCCGGTGAAGGCCGCGGCCAGGGCGATGGCCAGAATCACAAGCATCGGGTAGGTCGTGCGCACCATGTCCGGCATCCTTCTCAACGTCGGAAGCACATCACGCCCGGCGACGTTAAGGTTTCGTAAACCCTGCCGGTCAGTTGAAATCCGGCGGCAGGACGGCGCGGGAGTGCTCGAACATCCGCCGGATCTGGGCCGGAAGCACGCGGTCCAGCGACAGGTCCGCGGGGATCGCGTCCTCGGCAAAGAAGGCGATCTCGCTGGTTTCGGAGGACGGCGTCGCGCTGCCGCCGGTGATGCTGCACAGGAAGAACAGCTTGCAGGCGTCAAACACCTGCGCCGGATGCCCTGTACGGTGGCGGTCGAGCGCCGCGACGAGGCGATCGGCGCGAACGTGAAATCCTGATTCCTCAAATACTTCCTTGACGACGTTCTCAGCCGGCGACAAGCCGACATCGCACCAGCCGCCGGGCAGCGTCCAGCGTCCCTGGTCGGCGGTCTCACGGACCAGCAGGATCTTGCCCTCCCGGAACACGGCGCCGCGCACGTCGAGCTTGGGGGTCGCGTAGCCGCTCTGGCCGGCGAACAGGCCGGCGACCTTCGCCGGGTCACCATCGCCGATCGCCGCCATCATGTCAGCCGCCAGCGCCGCCAGGGCCTCGTAGCGCTCACGGTCGTAGCCCGGGGGCGCAAAGGCGAGGCCGGTCTGGGCGATCGCCTGGCAGGCCCGGATCGCCGCCGTCCAGTCGAATCCGCTCATTCCGGCAGATCGTTGAGGCCGATGGCCCGCAGCCGTGCCCCTTCCTCGTCCCAGCCCGCGCGTTCCTTGACGTTGAGGAACAGATGCACCTGGCGCTCCAAAAGCTGCGCGAGATGCTTGCGCGCCGCCGCCCCGATGTCGCGGATGCGCTTGCCACCCTCGCCGATCATGATCGCCTTGTGACCGGAACGGGCGACGTAGATGGTCGCGTCGATCCGCACCGAGCCGTCCTTGCGCTCGGTGAAGCTCTCGGTCTCCACGGTCGCCCCATAGGGCACCTCCTCCTGCGTGCGCAGGAAGATCTGCTCGCGCACGATCTCGGCCGCCAGCAGCCGGTCCGGCATGTCGGTGAGGTCGTCATCGGGGTAGAGATGCGGCCCCTCCGGCACGGCGCCGGCGATGGCCACCAGCAGGTCCTGCACGCCATCGCCATTGGCGGCGCTGACCATGTAGGTCTCGGCGAAGCTGGTGATGGCGTTGCATTCGGCGATCATCGGCAGCAGCGCGGCCGGGGCCACCAGATCGGTCTTGTTGAACACCAGCCAAGCCCGCCGGCCCGCCGCGCCGATGCGTTCGGCGATCTCGCGGACATGGGCGGTGACGCCGGTTTTCGCGTCGATCAGCAGCAGCGTGAGATCGGCATCCTGCGCCCCGGTCCAGGCGGCCGCGACCATGGCACGGTCGAGCCGGCGCTTCGGCTTGAAAATACCGGGGGTATCGACCAGCAGAATCTGCGCCTCGCCCTGCATGAGGATGCCGAGCACCCGGGCTCGGGTGGTCTGCGCCTTCGGTGAGACGATTGAGAGCTTGGCGCCCACCATGCGGTTGAGCAGGGTGGATTTGCCGGCATTCGGCGCGCCGACGATGGCGACGAAGCCGCAGCGTGTGGGTGATGTCATGTGGTGAGCTGCCCCAGCAGATCTGTGGCGGCCGCGGTTTCCGCGGCGCGCTTGTTGCCGGCGGTGCCGGTGCCGGTTCGGCCATTGACGGTGACGGAGATGACGAAGACCGGCGCATGCGGCGGCCCCTCGCGGGAGACGGTTCGGTATTCCGGCAGCGGATGCCCCCTGCCCTGCGCCCATTCCTGCAACGCGGTCTTGGCGTCCTTGGGCGGCGCGACCTCGCTGTCCATCGCCGCCTCCCAGGCCTTGCGCACGAATTCGCGGGCGGGGATGAGCCCGCCATCGAGATAGATCGCGCCGATCAGCGCTTCCACCGCATCGGCCAGCACGGTCGCCCGGCGGCGGACGCCGGCGCGGGATTCGCCGGGCGCCACGGTCAGCACCGCGGGCAGGCCGACCCCCTCGGCGATGCCGGCGAGGATGGGCTGGGAGACCAGCAAGGCGAGCCGCAAACCGAGCGCGCCCTCCTGCTCATTGGGGAACCGCTCGGCCAGCCATTCCGCGATCAGCAGCCCCAGCACGCGGTCGCCGACGAATTCCAGCCGCTCATTGGAGCCCATGCCCTTGGTCCGCCCGGCGCGCAGGCTGGGGGCGGCGGAGCGATGGGTGAGCGCCTCGCG
>CAIWAJ010000548.1:0-7410 GCA_903910565.1 uncultured Rhodospirillales bacterium | reverse complement strand
GCAACAGCCAATCTGCCAAATTACCTCGGCTGGCGTAGAACCATCGAAGCCCTCCCGAAAGCGCCCGCACCCAACCTATGGATCATGGCAGCTGCCGGATTGGGACCGTATCAACAAGCAACACAATAAGAGCGAAAAAAATAGCCCCCTTCCTTCCTACCGCCTCCCCACCACGGCAATGATGGCCGTCGTCACCGCGAACACCGCCGTCAACGGCCCGAAACTGCCGAATCCGAAATTCGCCATCATGATCCCACCGAGCCCGGCCGCGCTCAGCCAACCAACGCTGGCACCGGTGACGTTGAGCCCCATCACCGTGCCGCGCACCGCATCAGGCACTGCGGCCAGCGAGGCCATCAAGGCGGGGCGCGCGATAGCGTTGAACATCACGTAGAGGAAGCCGAGCCCGACCGAGGTAGGCATGTCCGGCGTCCAGCCGAACAAGGCCAGCGCCGCCACGCCCGAACCCAGGGTTGCCACCGCGAAGGTCAGCCGCCGGTCCGGCAGCCGGTCCGCCAACTGCCCGCCGACGACGGTGCCGAGGATGTTGCCGAGCGCGAACACCGCCAATGGAAGGGCGACCATGCTGAGGGAGAGGTTGTACGTGGTTTGCAGAAAGGTCGCGTAATAGACCGCCGGCAACCCGTAGCAGACCCGCTCGCCCACCCCCATCGCCAGCAATCGCATCACCGGCAGCGTCATCGCCGCCCGCATCCCCGTCGCCGCCCGCCCACCGGGATGGCGGCGATCAGGTGGATTGCGGCTGGAAACCAGCAGCATTCCGGCCGCAATCACGCCGAGTGCCGCGACACACACATTGACCCCACGCCACCCCACCCAGGTGCCAATGAAGGCGGCCAAGGGCACGCCGAGCACCAGGGTCAGTGATTGCCCGCTCATCACCCAGCCCAGCGCCCGGCCACGCTGCCGATCGGCCACGCGGGCGGAGATCTCGGCATAGATCACCCCGGTAAACACCCCCGAGCAACCGCCGCCGATGGTCGCCCACACCACAACCCCGGTGAAACTCGCCGCCTGCGACACGCCGAGCATGCACAGCGCCATCGCCAGCGGCCCGCCGATCAGGAACGGCCGCCGCCCCCAGCGGTCAGACCCGGCGCCGGCCAGCATCGAGGCGATGCCCCAGGAAATCGAGGTGATACCAACCAGGTTCGCCATCAGCGGCACACTCACCGCGAGGTCCCGCGCCATCTCGATCAGGAACGGCGCCCGCGTGGTGCCGCTGCACGAAGCCGCGAAAACCCCGAAACAGCCGGCTCCGAGCAGAAAGGGCGAAATCCGCCCCGCCGCGCGCGTCTCGCTCACAGCAGGCCAACCCGCGCCGGGTCGATCCGCCCGAGTAGAACGTCCCTCAGCGCAATCATGTTGCCGCGGAAGCGCCCGGCACGATCAATCCAGGGTTCCGGCCAGGCCGAGCGCAGCAGGTTGATCGCGATATGCCGCCCCAGGCTGCGCAGCGCACGGCCCCAGTGATAGGTGCCTTTGCGGGCGAGATGGATCGGGTTCATCACCTGCGCGTAGCCGAGCCGCACGCCCGAGCCGCGCCCCGCCTTCGTGCCGAGATGCACCCCGCGCGCGGCGGGCAGGGTCATGATCCGCCCATGCCGGCCGACCTGGCGGGTGAAATCGATATCCTCGTACCAGCCGTAATAGCGCATCGCCTCGTCGAACCGCGCGCCATGCCGGCGCACGGTCTCGAGCCGCACCGCCATGTTGCAGCCATAGCCGTTATAGGCCGGCATCGGCTCAGCGTGCGCCACCGGCGGCGCCGCGGCAATCAGGCCGCGCGCTGCATCGGCGGTGATTCCCGGCCCCTTGATCCCATCGGCAAGCACCGAGCCGGTGCTCACAACCAACGCGGGATCGGCCAGGAAGGCGGCTTCGGTGGCGGCGAGATAGGCGGGCTCGGCGATGAAATCATCGTCGAAAAACACCAGCAGGTCGCAATCGTCAGCCGCCTCGATCAGCCGGTTGCGCTGCAGCGAGGTTCCCGGCGGCGCGAAACTCACCTCGATCCCATCCGCCACCTCAGGCACATCCGCCGCCCCGGTGCCGCACACCAGAACGCGATCGGCCCGCCGGGTCTGGCCCGCGAGGTCACGCAGGGTCTCGGCCAGCACCGGGGCGCGGCCCATGGTGATGATGCCGACCGCGATCCGCAACGATCCCGCCGGCGTCGCCACCGGTCAGCGCTGGAACCGGCGCAGATCGCCGTTGCGCACGCCGGCGATGGCGTTCTGCAACACCTGGATCACCTGCTCCTCCGGCGAGATGCGCCCGAGAATGTGCACCGCGCCGCCGAGCAGGGCGGTGGCCACCAGATGCGGGGCAATATTGGCCTTGCGCATCGCCTGCACCGCGTCCTCCAGCATCTGCCCGGCGCGCACCAGGTCGGCCTGTGCCTCGGCAGCCGTTTGCACGATCGGTGTATCGGACATCTACGCTCTCCCATTGCTCCCCCCGGTATGCCGCGAACCGCGGTTCGGCTCAAGGCGTGAGATCGCGGGACTACCGCCGATCGGACGGGGATTGACGACCGGGGCATCGACGCCCAACATTCGAAACAATACGATTGCGACCATCGCAACAGCCTCGGGAGATCCCAACGTGATCATGCTCCGTCCCGCCGTCGCCACGGCTTTGCCTGCCCTGTTGAGCCTGGCCGCATGCGGCGGCACCCCGACGTTTCCCACACCCGCCGGGAAGACCCCTGTGGTGACGGTGAACGAAATCGCCCAACATATTCGGTGCGAAATTGCCGCAGCCAAGACGGCGCGCGAGACAAACCCAGACACCAAGGGGAAGCTCCTCGGCTACTCCGCCGTTCTGGATCTGACCCTTAAGGTGGAGAATACCAGCGGCCTCGATCCATCGGTCGGGCTGACCGTGCCATTCAGCCCCAGCGGCTCGACCCTGACATTGGCCCTTTCTGGCGATATGAGCGGCACGCAGACCCGCACTTTCACCACGACGGTGACCTACGAGCTCGACGAGTTGGAAAGTTGCAAGACCACCAATGACTCTGACCCGACATTCCTCACCGGCGATCTCGGGATCGCCGACACGATCGCGGCCGGATTTTCGATCAATGGCCAGGGGATCAAGTGGAAGGACGATTCGGGCAAAGAGCACCAGGGCCCAGTCTTCGGTTCGACGGTAGAGTTCAAGATCGCCCGGTCGGCCAGTCTAGGGCCGACCGTCCAGGTCGCTCACGTCAAAGGCGGTGCCGCCGCAACCGCCGGCAGCACCAACACCAACACGATGTTGATCGCTTTTGCGGCGAAAGAGGTGCCGACGCCACCGGACCCGCCGAAAAAACTCCCCGCCGGCGCCAGCTTTATGTCACTGCAGCCAGCAGACGAACCGGCGCGCGCCCCGGCCAGTGGTGCCGCCGCGGCGCAGGGCATGATCCGCAGCATGCGGGTGCAAAACCTGGGGCTTCTCCCCTAGCCCGCCCCTACTTCGCCGCGACTGCCTCCGTCGCCTCCGCCTGCATCGCCCACATCCGCGCGTAGAGCCCGCCCTGGGCAAGCAACTCGCCATGGGTGCCGCGTTCGGCGACTACGCCCTGGTCGAGCACGATGATCTCATCCGCATCCACCACCGTGGACAGCCGATGCGCGATGGTCACCGTGGTGCGGTGTGCGGCGAGTTCGCGCAGCGCTGTCTGAATATCCTGCTCGGTGCGCGTGTCGAGCGCGCTGGTCGCCTCGTCGAGGATCAGGATCGGCGGGTTCTTCAGGATCGTGCGCGCGATTGCCACGCGCTGCTTCTCGCCGCCGGAGAGCTTCAGCCCCCGCTCGCCTACCCGCGTGTCGTAGCCATCGGGCAGGCGCAGCACGAAATCATGCACCTGCGCCATCCGCGCTGCCGCCTCGATTTCCGCCTGGGTGGCGCCGGGGCGGCCATAGGCGATGTTGTAGCGGATGGTATCGTTGAACAGCACGGTATCCTGCGGCACCACGCCGATCGCCGCGCGCAGGCTGTCCTGGGTGATGTCGCGGATATCATGGCCGTCGATCGTCACCCGCCCACCGGTCACATCATAAAAGCGGAACAGCAGCCGCGAAATGGTCGACTTGCCCGCCCCCGTGGAGCCGACGATCGCCAGCGATTTGCCGGGCGCCACCCGGAAGGACACATCATGCAGGATCGTCCGGTCCGGCCGGTAGGCGAAGCGAACGCCCTCGAAGGCCACCGCCCCCTTAACGTCGCTCAATGCCCGCGCCCCCGGCTTGTCCGCCACCTCCTGCTTCAGCGACATCAGCCGGAACATCGTCTCCATATCGATCAGTCCCTGTTTGATCTCGCGGTAGACGAAGCCGAGCATGTTGAGCGGCTGGTAGATCTGCATCAGATAGGTGTTGACCATCACGAACCGGCCGACCGTCATGCTGCCGTCCTGCACCCCCTGGGCGGCCAGCAGCATCACCACCGTCAGCCCCGTGGCGATGATGGCGGCCTGGCCGAGGTTGAGCATGTTGAGCGACACCTGGTTCTTCACCGCCGCCTTCTCGTATCGCGCCAGCGCGACATCGAACCGCGCCTGCTCGTGGCGCTCATTGCCGAAATACTTCACCGTCTCGTAGTTCAGCAGGCTGTCGACCGCCTTGGTCTGCGCCTCGCTGTCACTCTCGTTCATCGTCCGGCGCACGCGCACGCGATAGGCCGAGTAGGTGACGGTGAAGCCGAGATAGCAGGCGATCGCCACCCCGGTGGTCAGCGCGAACCGCCAGTCGAACATCGTCCAGATGATGCCGATCACCAGTCCGACTTCCAGCAGCGTCGGCAGCACGTTGAACACTGCCATCCGCAGCACGACCTGGATGCCCGCCGTGCCGCGCTCGATGGCGCGCGACAAACCACCCGTCTGGCGGTCAAGATGGAACCGCAGCGACAGTTCGTGGAGATGCCTGAACGTCCCCAGCGCCACGGTGCGCGCCGCGCGCTGCTGCACGGTGGCGAAAATCGCGTCGCGGAACTCCCCGAAGAACGAGGCCGAGACCCGCAACAGCCCATAGCCCAGGATCAGCGCGGCGGGGATGACGATCAGCGCCGTGCCGCCCGGCAGGTTCCTTGGCGTCAACGCGTCCACCGCCGCGGCATAGGCCAGCGGCACCATTACGTTGGTCGCCTTGGCCGCCACCAGGAACACCACCGCGATCACCGTGCGGGTGTGCGAGGCGATATCCCCACGCGGCCATAGATAGGGGAGAAGGGAGAGGATCGTTTGCAACCCGGTTCGCTCATTCACGCCAGGCGGGTTGATCTTGGCCGCCGGAGCGGCTTGGGGTTGGGCGGCCATGCTTCTCATGGCATGGGATGTGGCACGCGCCCGGCTGCAATGAAAGGCGCGCGATTGGCGGGATGGCTGATACGCGCTACCCGCAACGCATGTCCCCCTTCCTCCGCCATATCCGCGCCTGCAACACCGCCGTGCTCCCCGGCGCCCGCCTGCCATTCCTGATCAGCGGCGCGACGGTCGGCTACGTGGCCCCCCCCTTCGCCGACGTCCTGGCCGGCTTCCCCGCGATCACACGCGGGCCGGCCGGCGTAACCCTGCATGACCCCGCGGCTCTCCCGGCGATCGCCCGCGCCGTCGCGGCCCGCGGCTACGGCCGCCATCGCGCCGAGGCCTTCGATGTGCGCGCCACCCCCGGCGGCCCCGCGCTCACCACCATCGACCGCGGCGCCCTGCCGGTCTTCGGCATCATGGCCGAGGGGATCCACGCCAACGGCCTGGTCCGCCGCGCCGACGGCCTGCATCTCTGGGTCGCCAAGCGCGCCGCCGACAAGGCGCTCGATCCCGGCAAGCTCGACCATATCGTCGCCGGCGGCACCCCGGCCGGGCTGACCGCCTTCGAGACCTGGATCAAGGAAGCCGCCGAGGAAGCCGCCATCCCCCTCGACCTCGCCCAAACCGCCCGCCTCACCTGCACCATAAGCTACGCCATGGACCGCCCCGAGGGCCTGCGCCGCGACGTCCTGCACTGCTACGACATCGACCTCCCCGAAACCTTCACCCCCACCCCCGCCGACGGCGAGGTCGAGAGCTTCGCGCTCTGGCCAATCGCGGACGTGCTCGCCGCCGTCCGCGATACCGACGCCTTCAAATTCAACGTCAACCTGGTCCTGATCGACCTCTTCCTCCGCGAAGGCCTCATCCCCGCCCCCGAGGCCGCCAAACTGCGCGCCGCCCTCCAGCACGGATAGACAGAAGCCCCCCGCCGCGCGAACATCGGGCAACGAAACCCGGGAGAAGCGCCAATGCGCGTCAACACCAGCCTGCCCTATGCCGATTGGCGCCAATGCGGCCCCGCCGCCGCCCGCGCCGAAGCCGACGGGTTCGACGGCGTCACCACGCCCGAACTCGCGCATGATCCGTTCATCCCGCTCGCCATGGCCGCCGTCACCACCAGCCGCGTCGAGCTCGCCACCTCGGTCGCCATCGCCTTCCCGCGCAGCCCGATGATCGTCGCCAACCTGGCGTGGGACCTCAACGCCGCCTCGGGCGGACGCTACGTCTGCGGCCTCGGCACCCAGGTGAAGGCCCACAACGAACGCCGCTTCAGCGTGCCATGGATCTCGCCGGCGCCTCGCATGTCCGAATACATTCGCGCGCTGCGCGCCATTTGGCGCTGCTGGGAAACCGGAGAAAAGCTCAACTTCAAGGGCAAGTTCTACAACTTCACCCTGATGACCCCCGAATTCTCCCCCAAGCCCACCGGCCTCCCCATGGTCCCGGTGATGATCGCCGCCGTCGGCCCCGAGATGCAGAAGGCTGCCGCCCGCCACTGCGACGGCGTCCGCCTGCACGGCTTCGCCACCCGCAAATACGTCGAACAGATCGTCCGCCCCCTCCTCGCCGAGGAACTCGCCAAGCGCGACAAGCGCTTCGACGCCTTCGAGGTCACCGGCGGCGGCTTCGTCGCCACCGGCCCCGACGAGGCCGCCGTGGCCAAAGCCTCCGAGAAAATCCGCTACCGCGTCGCCTTCTACGGCTCCACCCCCGCCTATCGCGGCGTGTTCGACATCCACGGCCTCAGCGATCTCGGCGTCAAACTCCACGAAGCCTCCCGCCGCGGCGAGTGGGACAAAATGGCCGCCATGGTCGATGACGACGTGCTGGACCTGTTCTGCGCCCGCGCCACCTACGACAAACTCCCCAACGCCATCGCCGACCGCTTCGGCGGCATCGCTGACGCCGTCTCGATCGACTTCCTCCCCGAAGACGGCGACAACACCCGCCGCCGCGTGCTCTCCGCGCTCAAGGAAATCCCCTCGACGTTCCGGGAGTTCAAAACCACCTGGGATGCGCCGGTCGAGGCTGTTTAAGTAAGAAAGCGGTTCTTTTTTGGAAAAAAGAACCAAAAAACTTCTATCCGTTTG
>CAIWAJ010000547.1:0-3265 GCA_903910565.1 uncultured Rhodospirillales bacterium | reverse complement strand
GCCGTTCTCGATCGAGGGGCCGATGGTCACCTGGGTGCCGGGGAACAGCTCCTGCACCGCCTCGGCCAGCACATGGGCGCAATCATGCCGGATCATCTCCAGCGCGACCTCGTCCTTGCGGGTGACGAACACCACGGCGGCATCCTCGGCGATGTCGCGCGAGAGATCGGACAGCGCGCCGTTCACCTTCATGGCGAGGGCGGCGCGGGCGAGGCCGGGGCCGATGGCGGCCGCGATCGTCGTGCCCGTCACCGGCCCGTCGAAACGGCGCACGGAACCGTCGGGCAGGGTGATCGCGGGCATGGCGGGGTCTCCTATGAGGGGTAGAAACAGCGCTTAATGGCGCCCCGCCCGCCCCGCCGCAACCCCGCTGGCTGCGACTCTCCCTTGTCCTGAAGCCCGGCGTGCTGGCGGGGCAGGCAAGGGGTTCTTTTTTGAAAAAAAGAACCAAAAAACTTTTGTCCGTTTGCTTCGCCCTCGCTGCGGAGAGGGCGGAGCCAACGGATAGAAAGTTTTTGCTTCTTTTTTCAAAAAGAAGCGCTTGCTTACAACGCTCAGCCCGGCGGCGGGGCGAAGACGCGCAGCCGGTGGCCGTCAGGATCGGCGGCGAGGAAGGTGCGGCCGAAATCCATCTCGGTCGGCGTCTGCAGGATGGTGAGCCCGCGCGCGGACCAGTCGGCGAAGGCGGCATCGACATCCGCGCGCACGAAGGCCAGTTCGCCGCCACCCGGCGCGCCGGCCGCCGGCACCACGCCGTCCCGCCCCCACAGCCCGAGCATCACGCCCGATTGCAAGGCGAACATCACGAAGCTCGGCGATTCCTCCACCGGGGGACGGCCAAGCAGATCGGCATAGAACGCCGCCGAGGCGGTGGGGTTGGCGACATAAAGCAGGATGAAGCTGGGGTCGGACATCGTGGCACTCCTCGGCCGGTTGCGATGCGCAGGAGATAGCCGGCGGCCGTGACAGATTCCGTCAGCAGCCTTCAGTCCAGATCGATCCCCTCCGCCTCCCGCCACTCCCGCAGCAACGCTGCCCGCCGCTTCGGGTATCGCGTCGCAGTCACCTCCAACCCCGCCACCCGGTCAGGGCGGAAATGGCGGAAATCCTCGCGCAGCTCGCACCACGCCACCACGACCTCGGCGGCGGCGAAGTAGCCCACGGCGAACGGCCAAATCACCCGCGCGCTCGGCTTGCCCCCCTTGTCGCGATAAGCCAGCCGCACCTTGCGCTCGTCGCGGATTGCGCCGCGCAGCGTGGCCATCACCGCATCGGTATCCACCGTGCGGGCACGCGGCGGCACCATCAGCGGGCTCGCCGCCACATCCTCGCGCCGCTCCTGCGGCATCACCGCGGTGATTTTCGCCAGCGCATCCCGCGCCGCCGCCGCCAGCCCCGCATCCGCCTGCGTCATCACCCACCGCGCGCCCAGCGCCAGCGCCTCGCTCTCCTCGCGGCTGAACATGAGCGGCGGCAGCGTGAAATCCGGCCGCAGCACGTAGCCCACCCCCGCCTCCCCCTCGATCACCGCGCCCTGCGCCTGCAACGCCGCAATGTCGCGATAGAGGGTGCGCAGGCTCACGCCCATCGCCTCGGCCAGCACCTGGCCCTGCACCGGCCGCCGGTGCCGGCGCAGCGCCTGCATCAACTGGAGCAGCCGGGCCGCGCGCGACATGGCGCTACCAGTTGGTGAAGCTGCCGTCGCGCCGGTGCAGATGCGGCGCCTCCCAGAAGCGGAAACTCTCCGCCTTCACCCGCTCCTCATCCACCTCCACGCCCAATCCAGGCGCGTCCGGCACGATATACTCCGCCCCATCCAGCACCACCTGCACCGGGAAATACGCCGAATTGTCGAACCCGAGATGCGCCTCCGTCGGCGTCGTGCGCACCTCCAGCCAGGCGAAATTCGCCACCGCCGCCGACAAATGCACCGTCGCCGCCGTGCACACCGGCCCCAGCGGATTATGCGGCATCAGGTCCACGTAATGCGCCTCGCTCCACCCCGCCACCTTCATCGCCTCGGTAAACCCGCCAACGTTGCAGATATCCACCCGATTAAACTCATGCAGCCCCTGCTCGATATACGGCAGGAACTGCCATTTGCTGGCGAACTCCTCCCCAATCGCCAGCGGAATTTCAATCATCCGCCGCAGCTGCGCATAGGCCTCGGGCGTCTCGTCGCGGATCGGCTCCTCCAGGAAATCCAGCGTCCCCCGCGGCATCTTGTGGCAGAAGCTCGCGGTCTCCGCGATCGTCAGCCGGTGGTGATAATCCACCCCCAGCACCACCTCATCCCCCAGCGCCTCGCGCGCCTTCACGCACCATTTCGCCGTCACCGGGATCGACTCCCGCGGCTCATAAATCCCCTTGTTCTCGTGATCCGCCGGCGACAGCCGCATCGCCTTCCAGCCCCGCGCCATCAGCAGCTTCGCCTGCTCGATCATCTCCGGCCCGGGCGGCGCCGACGTGGTGGCAAAGGTCGGGATGCGATCGCGCTGCTTGCCGCCAAGCAGCTGATGCACCGGCACCCCCAGCGCCTTGCCCTTGATGTCATACAGCGCGATGTCGATCGCCGAAATCGCCGCCGTCAGCACCCGCCCGCCCTCGAAATACTGGCTGCGATACATCTCCTGCCACAGCGCGCCGGCCAGCATCGGGTCCCGCCCCACCAGGAACTGCGCGTAATGCTCAACCGCGCCGGCCACCGCCTTCTCCCGCCCCGAAAGCCCCGATTCACCCCACCCATGAATGCCCGCATCGGTCTCCACCTTCACCAGCAGCTGGTTGCGAATGCCAATCCACACCGGATAGGCGACGATACGGGTGATTTTCATGCGAGCCCCCCTGGCGATTGCCCGGAGCTTCCTTCCCGCGACGCGTGGCGTCAATCGCTGGATAGGAAGCAAGCAAGCGCTTCTTTTTGAAAAAAGAAGCAAAAACTTTCTATCCGTTTGCTTCACGGCCGCCCTGGAAGCTCCACAGCAAACAGATAAAGGTTTTTTTACCCAGTCCACTTGAGAACCCCGAAAAACGAAGAGAAGGTTAAGGCAAGTGGAAGGAAGCACTCCTTTTTTGGAAAAAAAGGAGCAAAAAACTTTTATTCCAATGGCATGCACCGCTCCCACCATCCCGGGAGGCACGCCAACGGCAACGATGGAGTGAAAAGTTTTTTTGGTTCTTTTTGTTCACAAAAAGAACATTCTTGCTGCTGCACACTTCCGTTTTCGATTCCACGTTTCATGGCATCAACGCGACCCGAAAATTC
>CAIWAJ010000546.1:0-2994 GCA_903910565.1 uncultured Rhodospirillales bacterium | reverse complement strand
GGCCGCATGCCAGGTGGAGCCCGAGGTCAGCTCGTTCTTGTCGAGCAGCACGAGATCGGTCCAACCGGCCTTGGCCAGGTGATACAGCACGGAGCAGCCGACGACGCCCCCTCCGATGATGACCGCGCGCGCCTGCGTTTTCATGCCGTGTTCCTGCTTCCCATGCCTGGACCAGGGGATAGCGCAGTTCCGCCGCCGCTTCAAAACCCGCGCGCCATGCCGCATGGTGGTGGCCTGGAATCCGGAGTCCCCCCATGTCCCTGCGCATCGCCGTCGGCGGCTTCATGCACGAGAGCCACTCCTTCGCGCCGCGACCGACGCGCTATGCGGATTTCCTGCAACCCGGCGGCTTCCCGCCGCTCGCCCGCGGCGCTGGGTTGTTCGCCGCGGTGCGGGGAACCTCGGTGCCGATTGCCGGGGCGGTAGAGGTGGGGGAAGGGGAGGGGGCGAACCTGGTGCCGCTGGCCTGGGGATTCGCGAGCCCGGCCGGGCCGGTGGAGGACGAGGCGTTCGAGCGTATTGCCGCGCTGATTTGCGCCGAACTCTCCATGGCCCTCGATGCCGGGCCGCTCGACGGGATTTATCTCGACCTGCATGGCGCCGGGGTGGCGGTGAGCTTCCCTGATATGGAGGGCGAGCTGCTCCGCCGGGTGCGCGCCATCGCCGGGAGTGTGCCGCTCACCATCAGCCTCGATCCGCACTGCAATCTGACCCGCGCCATGGTGGAACAGGTGGATGCGCTGGTGCCGTTCCGCACCTATCCGCATATCGATATGCGCGCCGCCGGGGCCCAGGCAATGCGGCTGCTGCTGGCCCGCATCGCTCGCGGGGCGCCCTGGGCGCGGGCGTTCCGGCAGATCGATTTCTTCCTGCCGCTCACCACGCAATGCACCATGGTGGCGCCCATGCTGCCGGTCATGGAGGAGCGCGAGGCGCTTGCCTTGCGGGCGCGGGCCGCGGAGGTGGCGTTCTGTTTCGGCTTTCCCTACGCCGATTTCCCGGATTGCGGGCCGGCGTTGGCGGTCTATGCCGATGGCCAGGAGCAGGCCGATGCGGCGGCGGATGCTTTCCTCAGCTTCATCAATGCCCGCGAGGCGAGCTTCCTGCTCAACGTGCTGCCGGCCGATGCGGCGGTGCGCGAGGCGATGGCCGCCGCGGTGGGCGCGACGAAGCCGGTGGTGGTGGCCGATACGCAGGATAATCCCGGCGGCGGCGGGCATGGCGATACTACCGGGCTGCTCGCCGAGTTCATCCGCCAGGGCGCCGAGGGGGTGGCGATGGCGCTGATCAACGATGCCGAAAGCGCGGAGGCCTGCCATCGCGCCGGCGTCGGCGCGCGGGTGGCGCTGATGCTGGGCGGCAAGTCCGACGGGTCACCGTTACAGGTGACGGCGACGGTGCTGAAGTTGACGGATGGCAAGTTCATCCGCACCGGGCCGATGGCGGCGGGGAACCCGGCCAATCTTGGCGCGACGGCGCTGGTGGAAGTGGCGCCGGGGATCAGGGTGATCGTCTGCTCGCGCAAGATGCAGCCGCATGACCGCTCGGTGTTCCGCCATGTCGGCATCGAGGCGTCGGATTGCCGGATTCTCGCGGTGAAGTCCTCGGTGCATTTCCGCGCCGATTTCCAGCCGATCGCCGAGACGGTGATTGTCGCCGCGGCGCCGGGGCCGGTGGTGGCGGATAGTTCGGGCCTGCCGTTCCGCAATCTGCGGGCGGGGATGCGGTTGCGCCCGATGGATAATCGGGTGTTTGTGAGGTGAAGGAAGGAAGCGCTTCTTTTTTGAAAAAAAGAAGCAAAAAACTTTTATCCGTTTGCTTCGGAGTCTCCCGAGGAAACTCCGAACCAATTGAGCAAAGTTTTTTGGTTCTTTTTTTTCAAAAAAAGAACCGCTTACTTCTTTTTAGTTGAGTAGCACTTTCACGTAGGCCCCCGGCGCATCCTCAATAGGCGCCAGCTTGCCATCGCCCGGCACGCGGGCCTTGACCTGGCGCTTGTCGAGGGCGGAGACCCAGCGCTGCCAGTCCGGCCACCAGGAGCCGGCGATTTCGGTGGCGCCCTGGAACCATTCCTCGGGCTCTTCGGGCAGGGCTTCGTTGATCCAGTGGCTGTATTTGCCGCCATCGGGTGGGTTGACGACGCCGGCGATGTGGCCGGAGGCGGCGAGGACGAAGCGGTTTTTGCCGCCGAGCAGCTTGGTGCCGCGATAGGTGGCGCGCCAGGGGGCGATGTGGTCCTCGCGGGTGGAGATGAAATAGGCGGGAACCTTGACGCGCCCGAGATCGATCGGGGTGCCGGCGAGGCTGATGCCGCCGGGGGTGGAGAGGCGGTTCTCCTGGTACATGTTGCGCAGGTAGAAGCTGTGCATGCGGGCCGGCATGCGGGTGGAATCGGAGTTCCAGTAGAGCAGGTCGAAGGGGAAGGGGTCGTTGCCGAGGAGGTAGTTGTTCACCACGAAGGACCAGATGAGGTCATTCGCGCGGAGCATGTTGAAGGTGGTGGCCATCTCGTTGCCCTCGAGATAGCCGCGCTTGTTCATCTTCTCCTCGAGCATCTTGATCTGCTCTTCGTCGATGAAGACGTTGAGTTCGCCGGATTCCCGGAAGTCCATGAGGGTGACGAAGAAGGTGGCGGATTTGATGCGGTCATCGCCGTTGGCCGCCATCCAGGAGAGGGTGGAGGAGAGCAGGGTGCCGCCGAGGCAGTAGCCGATGGCGTTCACCGCGGTTTCGCCGGTGGCGGCCTCGATGGCCGAGAGGGCGTCGAGGATGCCCTCCTTCATGTAGTCCTCGAAATTCCGCTCGGCGAGTTTCTCGTCGGGGTTGACCCAGGAGACGATGAACACGGTGTGGCCCTGGGCGGTGGCCCATTTGACGAAGCTGTTCCGCGGGCGGAGGTCGAGGATGTAGAACTTGTTGATCCCGGGCGGGATGATCAGCAGCGGCCGCTTCAGCACCTTCTCGGTGGTGGGGGTGTACTGGATGAGCTGCCTG
>CAIWAJ010000545.1:0-4856 GCA_903910565.1 uncultured Rhodospirillales bacterium | reverse complement strand
AGCGAGCCCTCGGCCATCACGCGGTCGATGGCGCGGCCGAGCTGTTCGCGGATTTGCGCGAGGGCGAGATCGGGCACGTCGGGGTTGCCCCGGCGGTCGGCGGCGAGCCAGGCATGGGCGTTGTCGATCGCCCGCTCCCCGCCTTTGACGGCGACATAGGCCATCTCAGCCCTCCCTGACGGTGACAGAGCGCGGCAGGGCGGCGAGGCGGCTGCCGGCGCAGAGGATGAGATCGATGCCGCGCGGGTAGAGGGCGCGATTGGCGGCCCAGAGCGCGGCGAAATCGGCGGGCAGCCCGTCCACCGCGAATTGGGTGGGGTGTTGCAGGCCGGGGCCGGCGAGGGTGTAGCTCGCACCGCGGCCCAGTGCGGCGACTTGCAGGATGACGGTGGCGGCGCGCTCGGGCACCTCGTCGCTGCCGGTATCGAGGGTTGTGAGATCGGGCAGCGTGTCGGTCAGCACGAAGCCGGCATCGGTCATTGGTGCGGTGGCCGGGCCGCAATGGAAGGCGATCCAGGCGGCGGCGGGCTGCAAGGCGGGGGCGATGGCGAGGCTGGTCTCGCCGTCCACCAGCGCGAGCAGCACCGCGGCGGTGGCGGGGGCGAGGGGGGCAGGTGGGGTGAGGCCGGCCCCGGCTTCGTGGATGCTGCCGGGGGAGGAGAGGGCGGCGAGCACGGCGCGAAAGGCGGCCTGCGCATCCAGCACCGGGTCGGCGAAGCCGGGGAGGTCGGTTGCGGTGGTCATCGGCTCAGGTCCGCATGGTCTGGAGGGTGAAGAACTCGACCCGCGTTGCGGCGGCCTTGGCGGCCACCTCGGCGCGCCGGGCGGCCTGGCGCGCGGCGAGAGGGGCGATGACGGCATCATGCAGCGCGCCGTGCAGCGTGGGGTCCTGCAATCCGGCGTCGATACGGGCGGCGAGGACGGCGCGCTCGGGCACCCGCCCGGCGATGCTGGCGTGGCCGACGGTGGCGCCGGCGCGCAGCGTGCAGCGCGTCACCGTCATCTCGCCGAGGTTGAACGGGCCGCCGCCGCCGCCGATCCGGCCGCGCACCATCACCAGCCCGACCTCCGGGCCGCGCAGGATGACGGGTTCGGGGAGGGGCGGCAGGTCAGCGAGGAGTTGCGCCATGTCGTCGGCTGCGGCGCGGGCCAGCACGGCCATCCAGGTTTGGCGGGCGGCGATGGCGGGGTCGGGGTGCGGGGTCATTGCAACGCCAGATGTCTAGATGTCTAGACAGGTATCCACCGACCGCCCTATCGTCAAGCCGTGTCGCACGAAAGCGGCGCGCGGACGGATGAAGAAACCATGACAGAGGACCGGGAGTCCGGCGGACCGAGCAACGAAGCAACGCTGCCGAAACGCGGCGGCGGCACCGCGCTGTGGCGGCAGATCGCCTCCACGCTGGAGGGCGAAATCGCCGCGGGCACCCTGCTTCCCGGCGCCCAATTGCAAACCGAGGCGGAACTCTCCGCCCGCTTCGGCGTCAACCGCCATACCGTCCGCCGCGCATTGGAGGAGCTGTCCCACCAGGGCCTCGTCCGCGTCGAACAGGGCCGCGGCAGCTTCGTCGCGGAGGATGTGCTGGACTACGCCGTCTCCGCCCGTACCCGCTTCTCCGAGACCATCCGCCGCCACAACCGCGAACCCTCCGGCCGCCGCCTCGATCTGCGCGAAATCCCCGCCGACGCCACCATCGCCGCCGGCCTCGGACTACGGGCCGGCGCGCGGGTGATCCGGCTCGAACGGCTCGGCCTCGCCGATGGCCGCCCGGTCACCCTCGGCACCCATTACTTCTCCGCCGCCCGCTTCCCCGGCCTGCTCGCCCGGCTGAAAACGGCGGTGACCATCACCGAAGCGCTCACCGAGTCCGGCGTCTCCGATTATCGCCGCCTGGTCACCCGCGTCACCGCCCGCCTGCCGCAACCGCACGAGGCGACCCTGTTGGCGACCCAGCGCAACCGGCCCTTGCTGATCACCGAAAGCATCAACGTCGACCAGAACGGCGCGGTGGTGGAGTTCGGCATAACCCGCTATCCGACGCCGCGGGTGCAAATCGTATTCGAAACGTGAGGGACATATGCGGCCAATGGTAATCACGGGCGGCCAGGTGCTGACCGACGGCGGGATGGTCGACACCGAAGTGGCGATCGAGGGCGGCCTCATCACCGCGCTCGGCGCCGGCGGCGGCGCCCGACTCGATGCGCGCGGCCTCCTGGTCCTCCCCGGCATCGTCGACCTCCACGGCGACGCCTTCGAGCGGCAGATGCAGCCTCGCCCCGGTATCGGCTTCCCGATGGACCTGGCGCTGGCCGAAACCGAACGCCAACTGCTCGGCAACGGCATCACGACCGCCTTTCACGGCGTCACGCTCTCCTGGGAGCCCGGCCTGCGCAGCGTCGAAAGCTGGCGGTCGCTGCTCGACGGCCTCGCCGCCCGGACCTGGACCTGCGACATGCGCGTCCATCTGCGCTGGGAGGCCTACAACCTCGCCGCGCTCGAAACCGCCCTGGCCGACATCGCCGCCGGCCGGGTCCATCTCGTCGCCTTCAACGACCACACCCCGGCGATCCTGCGGCGCATGGACGACCCGCTGAAAGCCTCGAAATACAGCGACCGCGCCGGCATGCCGCTCGCCAACTTCCGCGCCCTCGCCGCCACGGTGGGCGCCCGCGCCGCCGAGGTGCCTGCCGGGCTCGATCGCCTCGCCGCCGCCGCTCGCGCTGCCGGCCTGCCGATGGCCAGCCATGACGACGACACCGTCGAAACCCGCGACCATTATCGCGCCATGGGCGCCCGCATCTGCGAATTCCCCATGGCCCGCGCGGTCGGCGCGGCGGCGCGGGGGGCGGGCGATGCGGTGGTGATGGGCAGCCCGAACGTGGTGCGCGGCGGCTCGCATCTCGGCTGGGCCTCGGCGGCGGACCTCGCCGAGGCCGGCATCTGCTCGGTGCTGACCTCCGACTACTACTACCCCTGCCTGCTCCAAGCCGCCTTCATCCTGGCGAAACGCGGCGTGCTCGACCTCCCGAGCGCCTGGGCGCTGATCTCCGCCAACCCCGCCGCGGCCGGCGGCCTCACCGATCGCGGCCGCATCGCGCCGGGCAAGCGCGCCGACCTGCTGCTGGTCTCCACCGGTTCCGGCCATCCCGAGATCGTCGCCACCATCGCCGGCGGCCACATCGGCCATCTCGGCCCGCAGGGCGCCGCACGGCTCACCGCCTGAAACGCAACAGGCCGCCGGGCTGACCCGGCGGCCTGTCTCGCGAATGGCTCCCGAAGTAGGACTCGAACCTACGACCTAGCGATTAACAGTCGCGTGCTCTACCAACTGAGCTATTCGGGATCAGCGGTGGCGGTCGTATAGCGAAGCCTCTCGCGGGATGCAAACCGCGTGATTTGCATCGCCGCCCTTCGCCTGGGGATGGCAATTCACGCTGATTTGCCTATAAGACTGGCTTGACCGAGCTACGGGGTTTCTGATCGCGTAGCGTGGCGATGATGCGAGAGTGGCGGAACGGTAGACGCAGTCGACTCAAAATCGACCGGCGCAAGTCATGGGGGTTCGAATCCCCCCTCTCGCACCATCCCGCCGCGCGGGCCAGACTCGTTCGACGGCCGCGTGACATACAAATTCCCCGTAGTATTCTATTTTTTTGTGTTATTCGTCACCTGCGGCACGAACTGGGGGTTCGCTAGCACGCGCGCGGCGTAAGGGGTGTGGCGGTGTCGAGGACGAATCTACTCACGCGTCTGTTGATCCTGGTGGTCGTCGCTGCCCTCCCGGCGGTGCTGGTCATGGCCTACATCCAGAGCAACCTGCGCAGCGAGGGACGGGAGCGCATCGCCAGCGAGTCGCTGCGTCAGGCCGAACTGCTGAACGCCGACATGACCAGCGTCGTCGAGGGCGCCCGCCAGCTCAGTCTGGCGATTTCGCACTTCGCCAATGTCCGCAACGGCGACCCTGCCTGCAAGGCCGACCTGGAGGGTTTGCGGGGCGATCTCGCTGCCTATGCCGAACTCGCGGTCATCCGCGTCGATGGCCAGATCATCTGCACCACCGACCCCACGGCCCCCCGATTCGCCGATGCCGCTAGCATCGCCCTCGCGCGCGACGTGGCCGCCAAGGGGCGGTTCGATGTTGGCACCTACATGACCGCGACTCCCGCCCGCCCGCCCATCCTGCCGTTGTGCCTGCCCTTCACCATGGCGTCGGGCCAGCAGGCGGTCGTCGTCATCGGCCTCAGTCTCGACTGGATCGGCGGCCATTTGAGCGAGCTGAAGCGCCCGGTCGACAGCACCATCGGCATCGCCGACCGCAATGGCATCACCGTCGCGCGCTTCCCCGACCATGCCCGGTTCGTCGGCAAGCTGTTCCCGCCCACCGTTCGCCCGCTCATCAATGCACCACAACGCGGCAGCGCCACCGTGCTCGGCGTCGATGGCCGGGAGCGCATGATCGCCTATGTCCCGGTCGGCGACGGCGCGATCGGCATGTTCGTCAGCATCGACATCAATCTGCCGGCCGCGCTCGCCGAGCTTGATCGCACCGCGATCCAAGGCACCATGCTGATCGCCTCGGGCGCCCTGCTCTCCCTGGTGCTGGCCCTGTTCGTCGGCCAGCGTTTCGTCCGCCGCCCCACCGAGGCGCTGCTGGCCGCGGCCCGCCGCTGGTCGTCGGGCGACCTCACGGCGCGGGCCCGCCTGCGCGAGTCCTCTAACCCGGATAATTCATCAGCCTTGCCGACGATCGTCGACCGCCAAGCGTCCCCTCAGTTTCTGGTTGTTGCCGACAGTTGTCCATCAGGCCGCTTGACGGTCCGTTGGGCAGGCTTTGATGTCTGGCAGGCGCTGGGGT
>CAIWAJ010000544.1:0-7070 GCA_903910565.1 uncultured Rhodospirillales bacterium | reverse complement strand
GGGCTCGCGAGCCTGCCCGGCGCCTTTTTCGGCCCCGGCCAGGACCGCCACCTCCGCCTCGCCTTCGCCAATGTCGACGCCGAGACCATCGCACGCGTGCCGGAACGGCTCAACCTGTTGTGACGTTGACCGGCCGGATCAGTAGGGCGTCCAGCACCTTGGCGCCCTGCCCTTCCGGCAGTACGGCGACTGGATTGAGATCGAGCGCCTCGATCAGCCAGTCATAGGCCTGGGCGACCGCCGATATCCGGCACAGCAGCGCAGCGAGTGCGGTCCGATCGCCCGGCGCCTGGCCGCGGAAACCGGCGAGGAGTGGGGCAAGCCGGCTGCTGCCGATCAGCCGCTCGGCCGCGGCCTGGTCGAGCGGCAGCACTTCAAGCGCGTGGCCGCCGAGCAATTCCACCAGCACCCCGCCGGGGCCGACGGTCAAAGTCAGGCCGAACGGAGCGGCGCGCGACAAGCCGACCAGCGCCTCGGTGCCTCCTGTCACCATCTCCTGCACCAGCACGCCGGCGATCCGGGCCGTGGGTGCGTGGAGCCGGGCGGCCGTGATGATTTCGCCATAGGCTGAGCGCACCGCTTCCGCACCCATGACCCCGAGCCGGATGCCACCCGCTTCGGTCTTGTGCTGGATATCGGGCGATTCGATCTTGAGCGCGACGGGCGCGGCGAATTCGGCGGCGAGGCGCGCCGCCATATCTGCATCGGTGGCGAGCGCCTCGCGGGTCACGGCGATGCCATGGGCGGCGAGGAACAGCTTGGTCTCCCGCTCCGTCAGCGGCGCCCCTCCGGCGAGCCTGGCGCGCCAGAACGGATCTGGCGCCACCAGCTCGGTCGCGATGTGGGCTGGCGCCACCGCCAGCATTCCGGCGATCGCCGCCATCGCCGCGGACCCGCCACGCAGCACCGGCAATCCGGCGGCAGTCAGCGGCGCCTCGACATCGGGATGCATGCCGCCGGAAAGCAGGCTGAGCACCGCGAGGGGCACGTCGCGTCCGGTGCCATAACCAGCGATGGCGTTGATGAAGCCCTGGTATTCCGCCGCCCCCGCCGCATCGATCCCGCGCGGCGCATCCTGCAGCACGGCGATCTGGCCGACGGCGGGATCGCCGGCGAGCAGGTCGAGCGCCCGGGCGTAGCGGGCGGGGTCGCCAAAAACGATGCCGGTGAGGTCCAGCGGGTTCGCGGGATGAACGTAGGCCGGCAGGAGCTCGCCCAGCGCCGCGCGCGTGCGGTCGCCGAGATCGGCCAGCGCGACGCCGGCGCTCTCCGCGAGATCGGCAAGATGAGCGAGGCCGCCGCCGCTGATGCCGATGGCGGCGAGGCCCGGCCTGGCCGGGGCGCGGCGTGCGGCAGCCAGCACGCAGGTTTCCATGACGGTATCGAGGTCGTCCGCCTCGATCACCCCATGGCGGCGGAAAAAGGCGCGGAACGCCTCGTTCGATCCGGCCAGGGCCCCAGTATGAGCCGCCGTCGCCGCGGCCCCGCGGATGGAGCGCCCCGAGCGCATGGCGACCACCACGATGCCCGCTTCATGCGCCTTTGCCATGGCGCGGGCGAAACCGGGTGGGTCGGCGATCTGCTCCAGCAGCAGCGCCACCACCCGCGCTTCACCGCTCGCGGCAAAATATCCGAGATAATCCGCCACATCCGTCACGGCCGCATTGCCGGCGGAGACGACATGGCTCAGGGCCAACCGGCCATTATGGGCCATGCCGATCGCGGTGGCGCCGGAATGGGATATCACCGCCACGTCGCCCACCGGCAGCCCGGGCGCGAGGCGCGAGCTGAACAGCGCCACCCGCTCGCGCAGATTGTACAAGCCGACGCAGTTCGGCCCGCATAGCGCCATGCCGGCGGCGCGCGCATCGGCCGCCATCGTCGCCTGCATCCGCCGCCCTGCCTCGCCTGCCTCGCCGAAGCCGCTGCCCAGCACCACCGCGGCCCTGATGCCGAGCCCAGCCGCCTCGGCGACAACAGCGCCGGCGCCGGCGGCGGGAATTGAGACCACTACCACGTCGGGCACTTCGCCGAGGGCGGACAGGCTGGGCGCGGCAGGATGGCCGTAGATGCGCCGCGCCGTCGGATGGACCGGCAGCACGCGGCCAGTGAAGCCGGTGTCGCGCAGATTGCGCAGCACGAAGCCGGATTGCGCCTCGGGCCGTTCGGACGCACCGACGATCGCGACGCTGCGCGCCGCCATCAGCCGGCGCATCGCCTCCATGCTCAGTCGAGCCCCTTGAAGGGGTTGTCGCGCACGGCGAGATATTCCTTCAGCGACATGCCGGCGAGCATGCGCATCCACTCCCGCCCGCCCTTGGTGGAATACAGCGCTGCGATCGCCTCAATGTTGTACTGATGGGCGGAGAGGAAGCCCGCCAGCGCCTGCTGATTGTTGATCGAGGCCTTGGTGTATTTCAGCGCGGGCTCCGGCATGCGGGCCATTTTGCGCGCGAGCTTGTCAGTCGCGGCAGCGAGCTCCGCCTCGGGCACCACCTTGTTGACCACGCCCATTTCCCGCGCGGTCTGCGCATCCACCAGATCGCCGGTGTACATCAGCCAGCGCGTGTCGCGGTTGGAGAGCGACCAGGGCATCATCAGCGAGGGCGGGCCGGAATTGTGCCGCACCTCGGGCTCGCCGAAGCGCGCGGTATCGGCGCAAATCGCGAGGTCGCAAGCCAGCACAAGTTCCATCGCGCCGGCGAGCGCATAACCGTGCACCGAGGCGATGACCGGCATCGGGGCGCGCCATATATCGAGCAGAACGGCGACGTTCTCCGCCATGTCCTCGCGCCAGAAATCGACATCGACGTCGAAATCTCCGCCCTGCATGTCATAGCCGGCCGAGAAGGCGCGGCCGGCGCCCTTGATGACCAGGGCGTTGATGCCGGGATCGGCCGAGGCGGCGGCGACGGCGGCGCCCATTTCGCGGATCACCGTCTTGTTCATCGCGTTGAGCCTTTCCGGCCGGTTGATCGTTAGCGTGGCGAACTTGTCGTCCGGGTCTTTCTGAAGCAGCAGGGTTTCGTAGGGCATCGCGAGGCCTCTCAGGTTCAGGTGGGAAGGGCGGCGAGCGCCACGGCGATCCGGGCGGCCAGGTTGGCGTTGTTGCGCACCAGCGCGATATTGGCGGTGAGGCTGCGGCCCTCGGTCAGCTCATTGAGCCGCGCGAGCAGGAAGGGCGTCAGCGCCTTGCCGCCAATGCCGCGCTCCGCCGCCTCGCCAACCGCGGCGGCGATTTCCGCCTCAAGCTCGATGGCGTGCTCGGCCGGGATCGGGTTCGCGATCAGCAGTCCGGAGCCGGCGCCGAGTGCACGGTGATGACGGATCACCTCGGCGATCTCTGCAGGGGTGTCGAAGCGGTGATCGGCCTTGAGGCCGCTGGTGCGGGAATAGAATGCGGGGAAGTCATCGGTGCCGTAGGCGAGCACCGGCACGCGCTGGGTTTCGAGGAATTCCAGCGTCTTCGGGATATCGAGGATCGACTTCACACCCGCGCAGACCACGGCGGTGCCGGTGCGGCCGAGTTCCACGAGATCGGCCGAGATGTCGAAGCTGGTCTCGGCCCCCCGGTGCACGCCGCCGACGCCGCCGGTCGCGAAGATCGGGATGCCCGCCCGCTCGGCCAGGATCATGGTCGCCGAAACGGTGGTGCCCGCGGTCGCGCGACGGGTGAAGGCGGCGGCAAGGTCACGCGAGGACGCCTTGACGACGCCGGTATCGCGCCCGAGGCGCTCCAGCAGCGCGGCATCGAGGCCGACGCGCGGCACACCGTCGATCACCGCGATGGTCGCCGGGGTGGCGCCCTGCACGCGCACCTCGTCCTCGATCAACATCGCGGTCTCGACGTTCTGCGGCCAGGGCATGCCGTGCGAGATGATGGTCGATTCGAGCGCGACCACCGGGCGGCCGGCAGCCAGGGCGGCGGCGACCTCCTCGGACAGAATGGTTTGCATCAGCACTCCATGATCATGCGGCCGGCGGCTGCCTGCTCGAGCAGCGCCGAGGTGAGTTCGGGCAGCACCGTTGCCTCCGACTCGACCGTGAGCGCGGCGAGCAGGGTGCCGGTCCGGGCGGCGTCGAGCGTGGCGGCACCGGAGAGAAGCCGATAGAGCATGCCGGCAACCAGCGCATCCCCCGCGCCGGTCACGTCCCGCGGCACCGCCTGCCAGGCCGCGACATGGCGGGGTGGGTGGTCCCCGTCCAGCACCAGCGCCCCCTCGGCGCCGATGGTCAGCACCACGCGGGCGGCACCACGGGCGCGCAGACGCTCAGCCATCACCTCCGGCGCCGCCGTGACCCCGAGAATGGCGGCGGCCTCGTCGCGATTGGCGAAAAGCAGTTCGATCCCCGCGAGATCGGCCGGCAACCGTGCCGCCTTGGGAGCCGAGACGGCATTGACGGCGAGTGATGCCCGCCCGGCGCGAGCGCGCTCCACCACCCCAGCCAAGACCGGCGCCGGCAGGTTGCAATCGGCGAAAATCCAGTCGGCAGAGGCCAGATGCGGCCAGGCGCGATTGAGGTGGGCGAGGTCGAACGACTCGAAAATCGCCATGTCGGCGATGCCGAACGCCAGATCCTTCGCGGGATCGAGAATGGCGACATATTCCGCCGTCGCCCGCCCGCCCATGGTGACAACCTGCGAGGTGTCGACGCCGAGATCGCCGAGGTGGCGGATGATGTCCCGCCCGGCCTCGTCGGCGCCGAGGATGGTGACGAAGCTGGTGGCGACGCCGAGACGGGCCAGCGTCTCCACCACGTTGCGGGCGACGCCGCCGAAACTGCGTCCGCCGCTGGCGGGGTTGGAGGTACCGGGCAGCAAGGTGCCGGCCACGTGGTATTTGCGGTCGATGGCGGCAGCGCCGATGCAGGCGATGCGGCGCGGCCGGGGCAGCACGTAGCCGCGGCCGAGAATGCAGCCCTTGCGCACGAGGTTGACGACATGGGCGGCAACCGTGGAGCGCGCGAGGCCCAGGGTCTGTGCAATTTCGCCCTGCGCGACGAAGGGATTGGCCGCGATCAGTTCGTAGACGGCGCGTTCCTGGGGGCTGAGTTCGTCCATGTCTGATCCCGGCGGGTGGGTGCAGAAGATAAACAGAAGACGATCTTGTCAACACTGGTTTACCCCGTTAGCGTTTTGCCTCCCCCGCGAGGCGGCTTCCGGCATGGCGCACAGCGATCTCCCGATCATCGATATCAGCCCCTTCCGGCATGGCGTGGCGGCTGGTGACGCGGTGGTCGCCGCTGTGGCGCGGGCGTGTCAGGACATCGGCTTCTTCATCGTCACCGGCCATGGCGTAAGCCCGGCGGCTACAGCCGAGGTCTATGACACGGCACGCGCCTTTTTTGACCTGCCGGACCCCGAGAAGGCCCACCTCACCGGCGCGCAAGCAGAGATGGGCGGCGTCGGCTATGCGCCGCTGTTGCAGGAGGCCCTGGCCGCGACCAAGGGGATCGCGACGCCGGGCGACCTCAAGGAGAGCCTCAATTTCGGCCCGCGTCTCCCCGGCAGCCCCTGGCCCGCGCGCCCGGAGGGGCTACATACGGCCTTTGCTGTCTATTTCGCCGAGATGGAGCGGCTGGCGCAGGTGCTGCGGCGGATTTTCTGCGCCGCCATCGGCCTGCCGCCCGACCATTTCGAGCCGGATTTCGTCGACCATCTCTCGGCGTTGCGGGTCATCAACTACCCCGCCCCGGCAACCGATCCCCTGCCCGGCCAGTTGCGCGCCGGCAGCCATACCGACTACGGGTTCATGACGATCCTGCGCTCCGAGGCCGCGCCGGGCGGATTGCAGGTGCAGCGGCGCGACGGCAGCTGGATCGACGCGCCGGCCGTCGAGGGCGGCTACATCATCAATATTGCCGATGCTTTCATGCGCTGGACCACCGACGCCTGGGTTTCCACGCCACACCGCGTGGCAAACCCGCCGGCAAGCGAACGGCGCGCGGCGCGGCGGCAGTCGATCCCGTTCTTCGTGAACCCCTCGGCCGAGACATTGATCACCTGCCTGCCGCAGTTCTGCGGGCCGGACCGGCCAGCGAAATACGCGCCAATGCGCTATCGCGACTACATCGCCCACAAGACCAGCCAGGCCTTCGCCGGGCCGGCCGGCTGAACTAGGAGAGTTTCATGACGCGGATCGATCGACGGAGTTTTCTCGCGGCCGGCACGGCGGCGGCACTGGCGCCGCGCGGGGCCGCGGCTCAGGGCAAGACGCTGGTGGTGCCAACGCTCGGCGGCGTTTGGGAGCAGTTCTGGCGCAAGGAGATCGTGCCGCGCTTCGAGAAGGCCAGCGGCGCCAAGGTAACGCTCGATGTCGGTAATGGACGCGTGTTCGGCGCCAATCTGCGCGCCGCTGGGGTGACCAAGCCGCCCTACTCGGTGATCATGACCAACGAGGTGTTTGCCTCCGGCCTGCGCAAGGAAGGATACTTCGAGAAGCTCGACCTCACGAAGCTGTCCAACTACGCCGATCTCTACCCGATGGCGCGCGCGACCGACGGCTGGAGCGCGCTCGGCGCCGTCTCGCCCATCGGCATCGGCTACCGCACGGACATGGTGAAGACCAAACCGAAGGCCTGGAAGGATCTCTGGAGCAACCCGGAGTTCAAGGGAAAAATCGGCCTCTACAATTTCGCCAACAGCGCCGGGAAGATGGAGTTGCTGCTGGCGTCGAAGATTTTCGGCAAGGACCAGTACGACGTCGATGCCGGGTTCGCGGCGTTGGGCAAGCTCGGCCGTGTCATCCAGGTGGATTTCAACCTCTCCACCGCGCTGGCCGCCGGCGAAATTACGGTGGCACCCTATGATTTCGGCGAAATCTCGCGCCTGCGCCGCCAGGGCCTGCCGGTGGATTGCATCATTCCCGAGGAAGGGATGGTGATGTTCGACCAGTCGGTGAACATCACCGCGCACGGGCCGGACAAGGAACTGGCCTACCAGTACATGAACTTCCTGATTTCGCCGGAAATCCAGAGCCTGCTGATGCGCGAGTTCTTCGTCTCGCCGACCAACTCGAAGGTGATCGTGCCGCCCGACCTGCAGGCCGACGTGCCGGTATCCGGGCCGG
>CAIWAJ010000543.1:0-4707 GCA_903910565.1 uncultured Rhodospirillales bacterium | reverse complement strand
CCAAAAAAACTTTTCCCGACTTCCATGCCGTTGGCGTACACCTCCGTACCAACCAGGGAGCGGTACACACCAAGTGGATAAAAGTTTTTTGCTTCTTTTTTTCAAAAAAGAAGCCCTTCCTTCCCCACCCCCCGGGGTCTCGCGGCGCGAAAGCCCCTCCGCTATCCTGCCCCAAGCAACCCAAGGAAGCGCCCCATGTCAGACCCCGTGCTCTACGAACAGGACGGCCACGTCGTCACCATCACTCTCAACCGCCCGGAAATGCGCAATCCCATCTCCGAATCCGGCATGGTCGACGGCATCGTCGCCGCCCTCGAGCGCATCAACCGCGACCAGTCCGTCCGCTGCGCCATCCTCACCGGCGCCGGCTCCGCCTTCTCGTCGGGCGGCGATCTCAAGAAGATGCAGCAGGCTCTGGAAGAGCGCGCCGCGAACCCCACCGCCACCACCCGCTATTATTCCGAGGGCATTCAGCGCATTCCGCTCGCCTTCGAGAAGCTTGAAGTCCCCATCATCGCCGCCGTCAATGGCCCCGCCATCGGTGCCGGCAACGACCTCACCTGCATGTGCGACATCCGCATCGCCGGCGAGAGCGCGCGGTTTGCCGAAAGCTTCGTCAAAGTCGGCATCATCCCCGGTGACGGCGGCGCCTGGCTGCTCCCCCGCGTCGTTGGCTACTCGAAAGCCTGCGAAATGGCCTTCACCGGTGACCAGCTCACCGCCCAGGAAGCCCTCGAAATTCACCTGGTCAGCAAGGTCGTCCCCGATGCCGAACTGATGGACACCGCCCGCGCCATGGCGAAAAAGATCGCCAACAATCCCGCCAAGGCCATGCGCATGACCAAGCGCCTGATGGTCCAGTCCCAGGGCATGACGCTCGCCGCCATCCTCGAAATGTCGGCCGCCATGCAGGCCCTCGCCCACACCACCGCCGACCACAAGGAGGCCGTCAATGCCTTCCTCGAAAAGCGCAAGCCGGTCTTCACCGGCGGTTGATGCCATGAGCGAAGCCGGCACCCGCTATCCGACCTGGCTGCCCTGGCTGCTCGGCTTCCTCACCGCCATCGGCCCGGCCTCGATCGACATGTATTTGCCGGCCTTCCCGGCGATCGAGGCCAGCTTCGGCGCCCCCTCCGGTTCCGCCCAGGTGACGCTGGCGAGCTACTTCGCCGGCCTCGCCGTCGGCCAGATTTCGCAGGGCACCTTGTCCGACCGCTTCGGCCGCCGCGGCCCGATCATGATCGGCACCGCGATCTACGCCCTGGCTTCGATCGGCGCCGCCCTCTCGCCCAACATCTTCTGGCTCGCCATTTTCCGCGCCATCTCCGCCTTCGGGGGCGCCGCCGGCTCGGTCATCCCCCGCGCCATGGTGCGCGACCTCGCCACCGGCCACGCCGCCGCGGTGATGATGTCGCAACTCACTCTGGTGCTGGGTGTCGCCCCCATCCTCGCCCCCAGCCTCGGCGGCTTCGTGCTCACCATCGGCTCCTGGCGCTGGATCTTCTGGATCCTCGCCGCCTACGCCGCGAGCTGCACCGTGATCGTCTATTTCCTGCTGCCCGACACTCTCCCGCGCGACCGGCGGATCTCGCTGCGCCCGATGGAACAACTCCTGCGCTACGGCTCCATCCTGCGCGAACGCTATTTCATCTCCCACGCCGCCATGGCCTGCTGCGCCTCGGTCGCCTTCTTCGCCTATCTCGCCGGCTCCTCCCCGGTCTTCATCCGCGGCTTCGGCCTGACGCCCGCGCAATATGGCGTGCTGTTCGGCCTCTGCTCGGTGGTGCTGATCGGCAATTCCCAGCTCAACGCGAAACTGGTCCGCCGCGTCGGCCCATCGCGGGTGCTGAACTGGGCCTCCCGCACCCACCTCGCCGCCACCGCCACCCTCGCGGTCGCCGCCTTCTGGCCGCACCCCAACTTCTACGCCGTGGTCGCGCCCTTGATGGTCGCGGTCGGCTGCATGGGCTTCCTCAACCCCAACACCGTCGTCGGCGCCCTGTCCAACCAGGGCCACCAGGCCGGCAGCGCCTCGGCCGTGATGGGCACACTGCAATTCCTCCTCGGCGCCGTCGGTGGCCTGGTGGTCGGCTATGTCACCGACGGAACCCCCCGCGGTGTCGCCGCCCTCATGCTGCTCGGCTCCATCGGCCTCGTCATCGCCGACCGCCTTCGCCCACGACCGCCGGACCCCACCGCCCCACGCTGACCAGCGCTCAGGCCGCCAACCCCCGCGTCGAAACCGCGGCGATCCGGCCGGCCAGCGCCTCCCGCTCCAATTCGGTGCCGGGCTCAAAGGCCAGATGAACCGTCGCCCCCTCGACCCGTACCACCCGGGCCGAGACGGGAGGCAGGCCGGTGGTGTCGAGCCGGACCGACATCCCCGCGGTCAGGGACGTTGCCTCCCGCGCCCGGAACGCCACGCCACCCTCGGAGAGATTGATCACCTCGCCATGCATCGACCGCCCGAGATGGTCGATCCGAGCGGCGATGTTGACCGGCGCGCGCTTGAACCGCCGCCGGTCGAGCTCAGCCACCCGTTCGCGCATCATCCGCACCAGGGCGCCTTTGAGGTCGGTCACGCCGGTCGCGACCGACGCCGTCAGCCGCGTCATGTCCACCGTCGCGTCCTTCGACCGGCGGGACTCCTCATCCACCCCCGCCAGCAGACTGGACACCCTGCGGGTCGCGCTGCTGGCGATGGCCACCGAGTCGGCAATGCCCGCTGTCGCCATCGACTGCTCTTCGATGGCGGCCGCCACCGAGGTCGCGATCGAGTCCAATTCCGACACCGCGCCGATCACCTGGCCCATCATCGCCGCCGCCTGCCGGTTGACGTCGGTGATGTAGGTGAGCCGCTGGCTGATGCGCTCGGTGCTGCGGCTGGTCTCCTGCGCCAGTGCCTTCACCTCGCCGGCCACCACCGCGAAGCCCCGCCCGGCCTCGCCTGCCCGGGCCGCCTCAATCGTCGCGTTGAGCGCCAGCAGATTGGTCCGTCCGGCAATTTCGCGAATCAGCCCCGCCACCTCACCGATCTCGGCCACGCCCACCGATAATGCGTCGAACACCTTGCGCGTCTCGTCCACCCGCCCGACCGCCGCCCGGGTCGCGACGGCGGCGCGTTCCATCTGTTGCGCCACCTCGCGGATGGCCTGGCTCAACTCCCCGGCCCCCGCGGCCGCCGCGTCCGCGCTGCGCCGGCTGGAGTCGGACTCGAGCGCGACATCGCCGGTCCCCGTGGTGATGGTGGTCACGCTCGCCTGCACCTGCTCGGCGAGCGCCTGCATCTCGCGGGACATGCCGAGTACTCCCGCGATCGCCTCGCCGCTGACGTCCTCGATCATCCCGCCGATTTCGCGGATCGCACTCACCCGCGCCGCCTCCGCCTCGGCTCGCAAAGCCTCCTGCTCCGCCGCCATGTCACGTGCGCGCCGGGCGCTGTCGCGGAAATGCGCCGTCGCCATGACCAGCTTGGCGATTTCGTCCCTGCCGCGCGGGGCTGGTACCACGACATCGAGATTGCCCGATGCGAGTTCATCGACGATCCCGATCGCGCGGACGATCGGGCGGACGATACCGCGCTGGATGAAGATGAACGCGCCGCCGCCGATCACCGCCGCGAGTAACAGGACCGCCAGGGTGATCGCCAGGGTCGTCCGCGATTGTAATCGCTCCCGGTCGAGCGCCCCCTCGATCGCCCGCCCCGTCTCATCCTGCGCCGCCAGCAAGGCGTCGATCGAAGCGCTCGCCGCGCCCCACCACTCCTTCGCCGTGATCGGCCAGGCCGCACCCTGGACCGCCGCCCCCAGCACAGCCTGCCGGGTCGGCCCGAAGGTCTCCAGCCAGGCCCTCCGCGCGTCGAGCGCGCGCTGTCGGACGCTAGGCGAGGCGGCGTCGAGCAGCGGGAGGATCGTGGCCCAGTCGCCGTCGATGCGGCCGCCGATCGCCCCGAGGGCGACGAGCTGTGCCGGGCCTGGCTTGCCGCCGCCGGCGATCATGCCGTTCAGCGACCCTCGCTCCCGACCCGCGAATTCGCTCGCGTCGGCCAGACGGTCACGCAGGGTGGTGAGCAGGCCGATTTCGTCGGACACCGACGTGCGGCTGTCGATCCCCCGCCGGAGTGCGACCACCGCGTCAATCGCCGCGGTGGCGCCCGCGAACCACAAGGCCGGCGTCAGCGGGACGGCGGGGCGGCCGGCCAGAGTGTCGTCCACCTGGGTGCGCAACGCGACCAGCCGCCCATATGCCGGGCGGAGCGCCTCGGCCTGCGGGTCGCCTTCCATCGCCGACCCTAGCGCGGCATCGATGCTGGCGCGGCGCGCGGCGATCGCCGTGCGGGTCTCCTCGCTGACCGATTTCGGGTCGGCAAGCGCGCCGTTGGTCAAGCCGCGCTCCATCGCGAGCGCCCCCGCCACGGTGTTCAGCCGGGCGCTGGTGGCATTCATCGCCTGATGCGCGTCAGCCGTTCCCGAAAGCCGCCATGCCTGCGCCGCGTCCCATCCCAGCCGCCCGGCCAGCGCCAGGCCGAACAAGGCGATGACGCCGATGAGTCTCGGGCCGATCGACATCAGGCTCTCCACGGATATTCAGTGGTCGAGCCTCGCCGGGATTGTTGAGCAAAGTGTTAAATTGGGTGCCTTAAAGCGGTGGATGCTGCCGGTCCGTCCCCGCCGCCCGCTCCCAGGCTCGCGCTACCCTGAGCACACT
>CAIWAJ010000542.1:0-2334 GCA_903910565.1 uncultured Rhodospirillales bacterium | reverse complement strand
GGCACCGCGCCGGCCAGCAGCAGCCCGCCGATCGAGACATTGGTGATCGAGCCGTAGATCACCGCCACGATGGAGGGCGGGATGATCGGCCCCATCAGCGCGGCGGAGGAGGTGACGGCGACCGCGAATTCGGCCTTGTAGCCGTCCCGCTTCATCGCCGGGATCATCATCGAGCCGATCGCCGCCGCATCGGCCGCCGCCGAGCCGGAGATCGCTGCCATGAACATGTTGGTGAGGATATTGGCGTGGGCGAGGCCGCCGCGGATATGGCCGAGCAGCGCGCCGGTGAAGCGCACCAGGCGCTCGGTGATGCCGCCGGTGTTCATCAACTCGCCGGCGAGGATGAACAGTGGGATCGCCAACAAGGAGAAATTATCGAGGGCCGCGTAGAATTGCTGTGCGAGCAGCAGCAGTGGCACCTGCCCCTCGATCGCTAGCGCCACCACCGCCGAAAGCGCCATGGAATAGGCGATCGGGAAGCCCGCGAACATCAGGCCGAGAAACAGCCCGATCATGATGGCGGCGTTCATACCGGCTCTCCGTCGAGGGCGGCCAGATGCGGCGTGGCGGGCCGGCGCAGCATCGAGACCACGAAGAGTGCCTGCAACACCGCGCCAATGGGAATGGCGCCATACACTGCCCACATCGGCAGATCGAGTGAGGGCGAGGTCTGCATCATGCTGCGCCCGGCGAATTGGAGGCCGGTGACCATGAGGATGAGCATGAAGAGGATCATCAGCAGGTCCAGCACCAGGTCGAGCCTTCGGCGCGCCAGAGGGGGCAGCATGTTTTCCACCACGTCGATGCGGATATGCGCCCGGTCCCGCGCCACCAGCGCGGAGCCGAGCAGCACCGACCACACCATGCTGAAGCGCACCGCCTCCTCGGCCCAAAACAGGCTTTCGTTGAGCACGTAGCGGAAGAACACCTGCAGCAGGACGAGGATGAGGTACTCCACCAGGATGACCACGCAAATCGCGCGCAGGACCGCATAGAGCCGGTCCATCCCGGCTTCGAAAGCTGCGAACATGATCAGGCCGCGGCGATCACGCCATCGACATAGGCTTTGCCCTTGGCACCCGCCTTCTTGACGAAATTCTCGATCACCGGGGCCATCTTGTCGCGGAAGGACTTCACGTCGGGGTCCGAGACCGCCTTGGTGCGGCGGGTCAGTTCGGCCCAGGCCTCGGTCTGCTCCTTGAGGTTGGCCTCCCACATCTCCACCTGGGTGGCGCGCTTGGCGGCATCACGGATTACCTTCTGATGCGCCGGCGTGAGCGTCGCCATGCGCTTGGAGGAGGCGAACATCGAGACCTCAGTGAAGATATGGTGGGTGCGGGTGGAATTGGGCCCGACCTCGTAGAGCTTGCCGGAGACGATGAAGTCGGCCGGCACTTCGATGGCATCGACCACGCCGGTTTGCAGCGCGGTGTAGATTTCGCCGGCGGGGATGGGGGTGGGGTTGGCGCCCAGCGCGCGGGCCATTTCCACCCAGGTGGGGATTTCCGGCACGCGCAGCTTGATGCCGCGGCAATCGGCGGCGGTCTTGATTTCCTTGCGGCCGAGGAAGACGCGGAAGCCGGAGGCGCCGAGGCAGAGGGTTTCGATGCCGAGGGTGGATTGGACGTCGGCGACGACCTGGTCACCGACCTTGCCGTAGAGCACGCGCTTTACGTGGTCATAGTCGGTGAAGATGAAGGGCATGGAGAGGAAGCCGAACTGCGGCTGCCAGTTGCCGAGGGTGGCGAGATCGGACCAGCAGAGATCGAGCGTGCCGAGCTGGAGGGCCTCGACGGAGGTGCGCAGGTTGAAGAGCTGCGAGGCGGGCTTGATGTCGACGGTGATCTGGCCGTTGGTGCCCTCGGCGACGTAGCGGGCGAAATCGACGGTGGTTTTGTGGCCGAGATGGATGACCGGGAGGTGGTGCGAGAACACCAGCTTGATGGCCTGGGCGTTGGCGGCGCCGTTGATGAAGGGGGTGGCGAGGGCGCCGGCGGCGAGGCCGCGAACAGCGGAACGGCGGGTGAGCCTGGTGGTCATGGTGTTTCTCCCGAATATCTGCCGTGGCGCTGGGGCCCGGCGGTTGTCGCGGAGTGTACAGCACTTGGCGGGCTTGCCAATCCATGGATTGGGGGGAAGGAAGGTCTCCTTTTTTCAAAAAAAAGGGGCAATACTCCGTTCACTTGAGAACCTGAATTTTCGGGTCGCGTTGATGCCATGAAACGTGGAATCGAAAACGGAAGTGTGCAGCAGCAAGAATGTTCTTTTTGTGAACAAAAAGAACCAAAAAAACTTTTCACTCCATCGTTGCCGTTGGCGTGCCTCCCGGGATGG
>CAIWAJ010000541.1:0-7742 GCA_903910565.1 uncultured Rhodospirillales bacterium | reverse complement strand
TTTGAAAAAAAGGAGCAAAAAACTTTTATCCCTTTGGCGCGTAGCGCTCTCCGCCATCCCGCCTACGTACGCCAACGGCATGGATGGAACAGAACGTTTTTTTGGTTCTTTTTGTTCACAAAAAGAACACCCTTACCTCACCCGGCCAAAATCTCAGCCACCGCCGTCGCCATGACCTGGCAGCCGAGCACGATATCCTCGTCCGCGGTGTTTTCGCTCCAGTGGTGGCTGATGCCGCCGATGGAGGGGATGAAGAGCATGGCGGAGGGCATGACGCGGGCCAGCCATTGGGCGTCGTGCCCGGCGCCGCTGGGCATGCGTTGGTGCTGGCCGGGGGCGAAGCGTTCGGCGGCGCGTTCGAGGGCGTTCTGGAAGCCAGGGTCCATCAAAGAGGGGGTGGAGCGGGAGACGTTGTGGAGCGTGGCGCGGCAGGGGCCTTTGTCGGCGTCGGCGACCAGGCCTTCCAGCGCCGCTTCGAGGCGCTTGAGCACGTCGATGTCGGCGTCGCGGATCTGGAACACCACTTCGGCGCCACCGGGGATGATGGAGCCGGCGCCGGGGTCGAGGGTGATGCGGCCGACGGTCCAGACGGTGCGTTCGGCGCAAATGGTGGGGAAGAGGGCGTCGATGGCGGCGATGAGTTTGACGGCGGCGAGCCCGGCATCGCGGCGGATGGCCATGCGGGTGGTGCCGGCGTGGTTCTGCACGCCCTCGAAGGTGATGCGGTAGGCCCAGATGCCGACGATGGAGGTGACGATGCCGATTTTCTCGCCGGTGCTTTCCAGCGTGTCGCCCTGCTCGATATGGGCTTCGAGATAGCCCTTGTAGCGACCGGGCGCGAAGGCGACGCGGCGGCGGCCGGCGAGGCCGGCGGCGGCGAGGGCTTCGCGCATGGTGGTGCCCTCGTATTTGTTGCGCCCGGCGTCGATATCGGCCTCCGAGAAGACGCCGATAAAAGAGCGGCTGCCGGGGAAGCTGGAATAGTGGCCTTCTTCGTCGGCGAAGGAGATCACATCCACTCCGCGGCCGACGGCGCGGGCGACTTCGAGCCCGTACATCACGCCGAGCGCGCCATCGAGCCAGCCGGCATAGGGCTGGGTTTCGGTGTGGGAGCCGAGCAGCACGCGGGGGCCCTCCCCTTCGCCGCGGCCGATGACGTTGCCGATGCCGTCGATCTCAGGCGTCAGGCCGGCCTCGCGCATCCGCTCGCAGATCCATTCGCGGCTTGCCATGTCGACCTTGGAGTAGGTCGGGCGGTGAACGCCGGTCTTGTAGGTGCCGAATTCGCGGAGCTTGTAGAGATCGGCGAGGAGGCGCTTGCCGTCGATGGAGACGTTGGAGAGGGGCATGGCGGGGCCTATTTGCGCGGGCGATCAGGGGAAGCAAGGAAGCGGTTCTTTTTTGAAAAAAAGAACCAAAAAACTTTTATTCACTTTGCTCGTACCGCTCCCAACCATCCCGCCACGGTACGCCAACGGCAACAAAGTTGGGAAAAGTTTTTTTGGTTCTTTTTGTTCACAAAATGAACAACCTTTCTTCCTTATTTAAGCTCAATCCCCTGCGGCCGCAGCAGCCCATCGGGCACGGGGGCGAAGCCGGAGAGGCGGTCGGTGGTGCCGAAGAGCCAGGTCTGGTGGTACATGACGATGAAGGGGCGGTCCTTGGCGTAGAGGTCGGAGATCTCGGCGTACATGGCTTTGCGGGCGGTGGTGTCGGTGACGCCGCGGGCTTTGACCAGCAAGGCGTCCATGGCGGGGTTGTCGTAGCGGCCCCAGTTGAGGAAGCCATCCTTGGCGACCCAGATGGCGATGTTGCCGTCGGGGTCGGCGCGGCCGGACCAGATGCCGGTGGTCATCTGGTATTCGCCGTTGGTGGCGGCGGTGGTGGCGGCGTTGGCCTCCATCATCTTGATTTTGACGTCGAACCCGGCCTCGCCGGCCATGGATTGGATGAGTTCGGCGGTCTGTTGGGCGATGGGGGCGTTGTAGGTGAGGAGTTCGAAGGTGACTTTCTCGTAGCCGGCGGCCTTGAGGAGGGCGCGGGCGCCGGGGAGGTCGCGCGGGGGGACGGGGCGGGCGGCGTTCCAGTAGGGGGAGGTGGGGGATTCGACCTGGTTGGAGGGCACGAACATGCCTTCGCCGATGACCTGGTTGAGCACGGCGCGATCGAGGGATTTCTCGAAGGCCTCGCGGACCCGGGCGTCCTTTCCGAGGGGGTTGTCGGCCATCGGACCGTGGGCGAGGTTGATGAAGAGGCCCTGGTAGGCAATGGCGGGCGAGGTGAGCAGGCGGAGCTTGGGGTCGGCCTTGACGCGGGCGGCGTCGGAGGGGGCCATGCGCTCGATCAGGTCGAGCTGGCCGGATTGCAGGTTGACCAGGCGGATGTTGCTGTCGGCGTAGGGGCGGTAGACGATGCGGTCGAGATGGACGCGGCCGGCATCCCAGTAGGCGGGGAAGCGATCGAAGGTGATGTGGTCCTGGGCGACGCGCTCGGTGAATTTGAAGGGGCCGGTGCAGACGGGATCGTTCGAGATATCGGCGCCGAGGCGGGCGAGCGCCTTGGGGGACATCAGCATGCCCGCGCGGTCGGCCAGGACGGCGACGAGGGGGGCGTAGGGCTGGGCGAGCTTGAGGCGGACGGTGAGGGGATCGACCACCTCGATGGCGGCGATGGGCTTGACCTCGCCCTTGCGGACGCTTTCGGGGGCGGATTGGTAGCGGATGAGGTTGACGCGGACCGCCTCGGCGTCCACCGCCTCGCCGTCATGGAATTTCACGCCGGGGCGCAGGGTGACGGTGAGGGCCATGTTGTCGGCCGACCACTCCCATTTGGTGGCGAGCTGGGGCTGAAAGGCGAGTTTGGCGTCGATATCGACGAGCTTGTCGCAGAGGGAGGCGAAGAGGATGCGCCCGACATAGGAGCCGGAGCGGGCGGGATCGAGAATGTCGGGGTCTTCGGCGATGCCGACGCGGAGCGTGCCGGCGGCGTGTGCCGCGCCAGTGAGAAGGCACGCCGCCAGTGCCACGCCTTTGAGTATCCGCATTGTCCCGCCTCCGGTTGCCGGGGGCAAGCTCACCACGGCGGCGGGCGGAGGGAAAGGGGAAGCAGGGGCTTCTTTTTTGAAAAAAAGAGGCGCTTCCTTCCCAAAACCCCCGACGCAAGGAAGGCCCCATGCCCACCTACCTCGCCCGCCTCGCCACCACCCCCGCCCGCGCCCTGCTCGAGGCCTGCATCGCCGAAATCGAGGCCCGCGAGCCTGAGATCCACGCCTTCACCGCCCTCAACCTCGCCGCCGCCCGCATCGCCGCCGACGCCAGTGACGCCCGCCGCGCCATGGGCCGGCCGCTCTCGCCCATCGATGGCATGCCGATCGCGGTGAAGGACCTGATCGAAACCGCCGACATGCCCACCCGCTTCGGCTCCCAGGCCTTCGCCGAAACTCCGCCACCGCCGCGTGACGCCGCGCCCATCTTCGCGCTGCGCGCCGCCGGTGCGATCATCCTCGGCAAGACCGTCACCACCGAATTCGGCATCGGCGGCCCCGGCCCCACCCGCAACCCGCACGACCTCCGCCGCACCCCCGGCGGTTCCTCCAGCGGCTCCGCCGCCGCAGTCGCCGCCGGCTTCGCGCCGGTTGCCCTCGGCACCCAGGTCGGCGGATCGGTGCTCCGGCCCGCCAGTTTCTGCGGCATCGTCGGCTTCAAACCGACCTATGGCGCGCTGAACCGCGGCCAGCTGAGCGACCAGTTCAGCCAGAACTGCCTCGGCGTGCTCGCCGGAACATTGGAGGATGGCTGGGCCGTCTGCCACGAAATCGCCACCCGCGTCGGCGGTGATCCCGGCCACCCCCCCTTCGCCGGCGGCCCGGCCCCCGCCCTGGTCCGCCGGCCGGAGCGCCTCGCCGTGCTGCAAACCGCGGGGTGGGAGGTCGCCGAGCCCGGCGCCAAATCCGCCCTCGCCACCTATCTCGATGGCCTCGCCGCGGAAGGCGTCACTTTGCTCGATCGCACCGCCTCCTCGCGCGTCGCCGTGCTGGAACGCGCGATCACGGAGGCCGCTGAAATCTCGACCGGGATCGCCTCCTGGGAGAGCCTCTTTCCCATCGCCGAACTCGCCGCCCGCAAGCCTGGCACCCTGCACCAACGCACCATGGAACACGTCACCGCCGGCCTCGCGATGACCGCCGACGACTACGCCGCCCTGCTCCGCCGCCGCGACGTCCTGCGCGACGCCCTGGTCGCCCTGGCCCCCGATATCGACGCCTGCATCACGCTGTCCGCCCCCGGCCCGGCGCCGATCGGCATCGAAACCACGGGAAACGCCATCTTCAACGTCCCCGCCTCCTCGCTGCGCTGCCCGGCGATCTCGCTGCCTTTGCTCAGCCTCGGCGGAATGCCGCTCGGCGTCCAACTCCTCGGCTTTCCCGGCCAGGATCGCGCGCTCTCCGGCCTCGCCGCCTGGCTCGCCGGGCGAACCTAGAACGTCGGGTCGGTCGCCACGTCGATCAGCAAGGGATGATCCGACGCGAGGCCCAGTTTCAACGCCTCAATGAATTTCGGGATCGAGGAGACCGACACCGCCGGAACCCCCAGCGACGCCGCCAGCCCCGCGAAATCGATCGCCGGATCGCACAACTCCATCCCCACATAGCGCCCCCGCTGCGCCGCCGTGCCGCGGGTCGCCGAAAGCCGCTGCTTGAGGATGCGATAGGCCCGGTTGTTGATGATGACGAAAATCACCGGAAGCTTCTCATGCGCCGCCGTCCACAACGCCTGAATGGAGTACATCGCGCTCCCATCCCCAATCAGCGCCACCACCCGCCGATCCGGCATCGCGAGCTGCACCCCGACCGCCGCCGGTAACCCCCAGCCAATCCCGCCACCCCGATTGCCGAACAGGCTCCCCGGGGGAGCGTTGCGCAGAAACTGAAACAGCCCGGCGCCCGAGGAGATCGACTCATCGACGATCACCCCTTCCGGCGGCAAATTCTCGCCCACCGCCTGCATCAACGACAACGGTGAAACCGGCACCCGGTCCGCCTCCGCCCGCGCCCGAGCCTGCAACGCCGCGAAATCCGCCGCCACCGCCGCGGTGACCGCCTCCATCCGCGCCACCCGCCGCGTCCGATCCGCCGCCGTCATCGCCTTTTCCAACGCCCCGGTGATCGCTGGAAGGGTGACCAAGGCGTCGCCGAAAATGCAGGCCGCCGTCGGGTAGTTCTTGCCGAGCTCCCAGGGGTTGCTGTCGAGATGCACAATCGGCATCCCGTCCGGCACCGGAACCACATCGGGCGGAAGCGAAAGGGTGAACAGGTCAGCGCCGGCCGAAAACAGCAGGTCATGCTGATCAAGCAGCTTGCGGATCCAGCCGCCGAGCCGGGTGATCGGCCCGCGGAACAACGGATGCGCCGGCGGAAAAGGCAAAGTCGTCGCCTCGCCCTCGAGATAGACCGGCGCCGCCAGCGCCTCCGCCAGCGCCACCAGCGCCTCCGCCGCCCCCTGCTGCGCCACCGCATCCCCGGCGATGATCACCGGCCGCTGCGCCCCCTGCATCAGCTTCGCCGCCCGCGCGATCTCGCTGGCGTCCCCCATGATCCGCGCCGCCACCCGGCTCGGCTGCCCAATCGCCACCTCGCCCTCGGCGTTCATCACGTCGACCGGCAACGAGACGAACACCGGCCCGGTCGGATGCGCCAGTGCGGTCTTCACCGCCCGATGCATCAGCCGCGGAAGATCGCCGATCGAGCGGGCCTCCACCGCATACTTGGTGAAATGCGCCGCCATCGGGGGAAGTTCGGCGTAGAGATTAGGTTCGGTGATGCCGAACCCCTGCGCCTGCTGCCCCGCCGTCACCAGCACCGGCGAGCCCGCCTTCATCGCGTCGAACATCATGCCCATCGCGTTGCCGAGCCCGGGCGCCACATGAACGTTGCACGCCGCGATGCCACCCGAGGCCCGCGCGTATCCGTCGGCCATCGCCATCACCAGGGATTCCTGGAGGGCGAGGACGTAGCGAATATCCTCCTCCCCCGCGAGCGCATCCATCAGCGGCAATTCGGTGGTGCCGGGATTGCCGAACAGCACCCGCACCCCCTCCTGCTTCAAGAGCTCAAGAAACAGCCGCCGTCCATTCGTGTTCATCGCCGCCTCACCCAAGTGCCGCCATGGCACGATCGACATTGTCCCTGAACCGGTACCAGCTCCCGACCGCCGGAAGGAACCAGGGATTGCCCGAATACATCGGGTGATCCGGGAAGTCCTCGGTCTCGAAGTGGCAGTTGTAGTTCGCCAGTTTCGCGATCTTCCGCGCCGTCTGGGTGCCGAGATACGTCATCATCGCCACCCCGCTGCCGTTGCAGCCAAGGAGGTAATGCATCCCGTCCTGCCGCCCCATATGCGGTGTCGCATCAAGCGTGAAGGCGACATTCCCGGTCCAGCAATGCGTCACCCGGACGCCCTTCAACTGCGGAAACCGCGCCACCATCATCGCGTGCAAGGCCGGCGCGGTAACCTCGGGGGTCGCCGCGGTAAACCGCGCCCGCCCGCCGAACACCACGCGCTTGCCATCCGGCGACATGCGGTAATAGGTCAGCACCCGCTTGGTATCGCCCAGCGTGCGGTTATTGGGGATGAGCGACTTGGCCAGCGCCGGGTCGAGTTCCTCGGTGGCGATGATATGGCTCGCCACCGGAATCACCCGCCGCTTCAGCTGCGGTGTAACATCGCCCGTGTACCCATTGGTGGCGATCACCACCTCATCCGCCGCCACCTCGCCCCGCCCGGTCCGCACCGTCCAGCCGCCGTCGCCGCCGCTGATCCGCTCCACCGGCGCCATCGCGCAGACCGGGATGCCCCGCCGACGCACCGCGTCGAGCAACCCCTTATAGTAGAGGGCGGGATGCAGCGAGGCAGCGCGGTTCACCACCAGGCCACCATAATAATAGTCGCTCGCCATCTCCTCGCGCTGGCGCTCGCGCGGCAACATGTAGCACTCCGAGGCGGCGGCCTCGTTCAGCAGCTTCACCCGCTTTTCCTGGCTCGCGTAGTGCTTCGGCGTCCAGGCGCCGGAGAAGCGGCCGTTCTTCTGCCAGAAGCAGTCGATATTCTCCTCGCGGATCAGCCGCTCGATGGTGCCGAAGGCGTCCGCCGCGTCGGTCAGCAGCCCCCGCGCCCGCTCGCTCTCGGGGTCGAGCGCCTTGCCGGTGAAGCTCTTGCCGATATTGACGCCGCCCGACACCGCCCCGCCGCTGCGCGTGGAGGCGCCATGGCCCAACTCCTTGGCCTCCAGCACCACGCAATCGACGCCGAGGCGATGGAGTTCGAGCGCGGTGGCCAGCCCGCCATAGCCACCGCCGACAATGGCGACGCGGACGGATTTGGGTATATCGACGAGCTCGCCGGCCGCCGGCTTATAGGCTTCCCACCAATATGGCTCCGGCTTGAACCCCGGCGCGAAAATCCCGCCACTCGCCATTGCGAACCCTCCTTGCACCGATGTTTCCCCGGTGGAGGAAGGATGGGCGGGGTGGGAGGGTGGCGTCAATGGGAGGGAGGAAGCGGTTCTTTTTTGAAAAAAAGAATACTCCGTTCACTTGAGAACCCGAATTTTCGGGTCGCGTTGATGCCATGAAACGTGGAATCGAAAACGGAAGTGTGCAGCAGCAAGAATGTTCTTTTTGTGAACAAAAAGAACCAAAAAAACTTTTCACTCCATCGTTGCCGTTGGCGTGCCTCCCGGGATGG
>CAIWAJ010000540.1:0-9569 GCA_903910565.1 uncultured Rhodospirillales bacterium | reverse complement strand
GTCGGCGGCACCGGCAACGCCACCATCGCCGACACCTCCGGCAATGACCTCATCTTCGCCGGCGCGGGGACCATCGACGTCCACGCCGGGTCCGGCGCCACCACCATCCTCGGCAACGCCGTCGGCCGCAGCACGATCCGCGGTGGCACCGGCACCCTCGTTGCCGCCGCCTACGGCACCACCCTGTTCGCCGGCGGCACCGGTGCCGCCACGGTGGCGGCCTATGGCGGAAGCCTTACCGCCCAGGCCGGCAGCGGCAACGCGATCTTTCTCGGCGGACCGCTGGGCAACAACACGCTTGCCGGCGGTTCCGGCCAAACCATCCTGCTGGCCGGCGGCGCGGGCGACGTGCTGATCGCCGGTAGCGGCGCCGGCGACGTCCTCCTCGCCGGCCGCGGCGCGGAGACCCTCACCGGCGCCGGCACGACGGGCACCCAAAGCTACTACGGCGGCCCCGGGCTCGAGACGATCCTGTTCGGCGACGGCACCAACCAGCTCCTCGCCGGCACCGGCATCGCGCAAGTCACCTACGGCGCCGGCACCGGCATCGTCGCCCTGACCTCCGGCAAGGCCGCCACCATCACGCTGCACAACTTCAACCCCACTCATGATTTTATCGCCCTCGTCGGCTTTGCCCCCAACACTGCCGCCACCGTCCTGTCCAACGCGCTCACCGTCGCCGGCTCGGAGCACCTCACCTTGCCCGACGGCACCCAGATCACGCTTCAGGGCTTCACCGGCCTCACGACGGCGAACATTCTCGGAGCATGACCCTCCCCTTAAGCGGCACCTACACCCACACTTCCGACGCCCAGGGCAACGTGTCCAGCACAGCGGCAACCTCGCCTGTTTTGGCTATCGGCGAATAAGCGACCAGCCGCCAAACCCGAAGGCCAGGCCGGGGCATGAGCGACGGTATGGCAACGAGTTTTTGAACTGAGTGCGCAATCGCACATGTTGCGATCGATCGCGGACTCGGTCAGATCCGCCGTTGCGAGGCGACCGAGGTGTCCGGGCGGCGCATGGGTTTGTCAGCCGCATCCACCGCAAGAAGCCAACAGGCAGACCGATGCCGGCGACGATGGGACTGTTCGCCCGCACCGGTTGATAGGGGCGCCCAACGTTTCGTGCTATCCTTACCGTTAGCTTACGCCCCCACGAACCGTGGCAGAGCGGTACCCACCAAGCGGATAAAAGTTTTTTGCTTCTTTTTTTCAAAAAAGAAGCCCTTCCTTCCTATCGCCGATACACCGCCAACGCATTCTCCCGCATGATCCCCGCCCGCTGCCCCTCGGTCAGGCGCAGCGTGATCGCTGTATCCGGGTCGTCGAAATCCCAGTGCGGATAGTCGGACGCGAACAGGATGCGGTCCCACCCGATCCAGCCGATGGTATCGAGCACGTGGTCGCGCGCCTCGGGTTCCTCCATCGGCTGCGTGGTGTACCACACGTTCTGCCGAAGGTATTCGGAGGGCGCCTGGGTAAGCTCCGGGGTTTCCTGCTTCAGCCGCCGCCACGCCTTGTCGAGCCGCCAGCCGAGCGAGGGCGCCCAGCCGAAGCCGCCCTCGATCAGCACGTAGCGCAGGCTGGGCAGCCGGGCGAAGACGCCGTTGAGGATCATGCTGGTGAGTTGCGCCTGGATCGACTGCGCATGCCCCAGCATGTCCTCGATGTAGTAACTCGCCCAGCCGCTGCTGGTATTGGGCGCGCCGCCGAACCCGAACGCATGCACTCCGATCGGCAGCCCCGCCTCGGCCGCGGCCTGGTAGATCGGGAAATACTGCTGGCTCCCCATGGGCATCGCGGTGCGGCCGTACATCATCACATGGGCGAAGCCGGGATTGCCGGCCCAGTGACGGATTTCGGCGGCCGCCGCCACCGGGTCTTCGTAGTTCACCACCACCGAGGCGCGCAGCCGCGGCTCGGGGTGCACCAGACAGGCGAGCTGCCACTCGTTCCATGCCCGCGCGATCGCGTTGCCCAGCCCGGGGTTGAGCGGCGCGTTGGAGGGGGTGGGCGGATTGATGACGCCGAGCACTACGTTATGGGCGTCGAGGTGCTGGCTGCGGGTGAAGGCGAGATCGGTGCCCGGCGGGCTGCCGGAGGGCGGCCACGCATCCCGCCGCGCCGCGGCCGGCTGGGCCTTGGGGTAGCTGGGCAGGCCGTTGAAATTGCCGGTCCGGTGGTTGACGCCGAACATGTCGATATGCGCGCGCCAGCGCTCCGAGAGCCAGGGGTAAAGGTCCTGGAACCGCGCCGGCCCGAGATGCAGGTCGCAATCGGCGATTGCGAGCTTCGAAGCGGCCGTGACCGCTGATTTGGTGACGCTGCTGACCTGGTTCATCGGGGGGCCCCGCTACGGATGCCCCCCGATGCTACACCAATTCCCTCAGCCTTCCAGCACTTCGAGCACCCGCGGGGGGGACATCGGGAGGCTGTAGAACCGCTTGCCCAGCGCGTTGTAGACCGCGTTGGCGATCGCCGCGAGCGGAGGAACCAGCGGAACCTCGCCCACCCCGCGCACGCCCTGCGGGTGCTTGGGGTTGGGGATTTCGATCATCACGGTGTCCAGCATCGGCAGGTCCGAGCAGACCGGCATGCGATAATCGAGGAAGCTCGCGTTATCGACGCGGCCCTGACGGTCATAGAGGTATTCCTCGCTGAGCGCCCAGCCGATGCCCTGCGCCACGCCGCCCTGCATCTGGCCTTCCACGTAGTCGGGATGCAGCGCCTTTCCGACATCCTGGAAGGAGGTATAGCGCAGCACGCGAACGATCCCGAGATCGACATCGACCTCGACATCGCACACATGCGTCGCGAACCCGCCCTCGGCGCCGGTGGTGTTGAGCTGCACGCCCGCCCCGATCGGCCCGCCGGTCTCGCTGGCCTTCGCCGCCAGGTCCTTCAGCGTCAACGCCGGGAACTTGCCGGCATTTTCGCCGGCGGGGATGGCCTCGCCGTCCTGCCAGGTCACCGCCTCGGGGTCGATCTTCCAGATCTTCGCCGCCCGGGTGCGCAGATCGGTGATCACTTTCTCGCTGGACTGGGTGACCACCATCGCCGAAGCGAAGGTCACCCGGCTGCCGCCGGTGAGGTTGGAATAGCCGATCGAGGAGGTATCGCCGATCAGCACGGAGACCCGGCCATGGTCGATGCCGAACAGCTCGGCCGTCACGTTGGCGATCGCGGCCCGCGAGCCGCCGACATCGGGGTGTCCGGTGGTGACGACGATGTTGCCATCCTCGGTGATGTTCACCTGGGCGCTCGATTCCCCGCCGGCGTTATACCAGAAGCCGCTCGCCACGCCGCGGCCCTGGAACTGGCCGAGCGGCGCCTGGCTGTGCGGATGCGCCAGCGCCGCCTCGATGGTCTCAACGAAGCCGATGCGCGGAAAGACCGGGCCGTAGGAGGCCTTGGTGCCCTCCCGCGCCGCGTTCTTCAGCCGCAGCTCCAGCGGGTCCATCTTCAACGCCTCGGCCACCTCGTCGAGCACGCATTCCACCGCGAATGCCCCGATCGGGGCGCCCGGTGCCCGATAGGCCGCGACCTTGGAGCGGTTGGACACCACGTCGAACCCAACCGACAGCACGTTGGGGATGTTATACGGCGCAAACGAGCACCCTACCGCGCCACGCAACGGCGCCCCGGGAAGGCAGCCGGCCTGGAGGTAGAAGGTCCCCTGCGCCGCGACGATGCGGCCATCCTTGGTGGCGCCGATCTTGACCGTGCTTTTCGAGCCCGAGGTCGGCCCCGAGGCGCGGAACACCTCCTCGCGGGTCATCGCCATTTTCACCGGCCGGCCCGATTTGCGGGACAGCACGGTCGCCAGCGGTTCGAGATAGATGATGGTCTTGGCCCCGAACCCGCCGCCGATCTCGGCGGGGACGGCGCGGATGCTGCTCTGGGGAATGCCGGTCAGCAGCGCCGTCATCGCGCGGACCATGAACTGGCCCTGGCTCGAGCTGAAGATCGTCGCCTTGCCATCGGCCGCCACGCTGACCAGGCAGGAATGCGGCTCGATATAGCCCTGGTGCACCGGCCGCGTGGTGAAGCTGCGCTCGACGATGACGTCCGCCTCGCCGAACCCGGCGGCCGCGTCACCGAGCTTGATCTCCATCCGCCCGGCGATGTTGGAGGGCTTGCCCTCGAAGGTCATCGCGTCATGCAGGATCGGCGCGCCGTCGGCCAGCGCATCGTCGATCTCGATGGCGTGCGGGAGCACATCGTACTCCACCTCGATCAGCGCGCAGGCCGCCGCCGCGATCTCCTCGGTGGTCGCCGCCACCGCGGCAACGGGGTGGCCATGGAACAGCGCCTTCTCCCGCGCCATCACGTTGCGGCTCATCCAGCGCATGTCCTGGATGCCGAGGGCCACCGGCTTGTCGAGCGGGAAATGCACGAAGTCCTTCCCCGTCACCACGGCCTTCACGCCGGGGAGCGCCGCGGCCTTGGAGGTGTCGATGCTGCGGATGATGGCGTGCGGGTGCGGGCTGCGCAGCACCTTGCCCCAGATCATGCCGGCCATCGCGGTATCGGCCGAATAGGTGGCCCGGCCCGTCACCTTGTCGGCGCCATCCGGGCGGATGGTGCGGGCGCCGATCCACTTGTTGTCGATGGCGTTCATCGGGCGGCCTCCTTCATGTCGGCGGCGACTTCCAGCACCGCGCGGACGATTTTGTCATATCCAGTGCACCGGCACAGATTGCCGGCGAGGCCGAAGCGTACCTCGCTCTCGGTCGGGTCCGGGTTGCGTTCGAGCAAAGCGCGGGCGGCGATCAGCACGCCGGGGGTGCAGATGCCGCATTGCAGGGCGGCGCGCTCGAGGAACTTCTGCTGCAAGGGATGCAACTGGTCGCCCGTCGCCATGCCCTCAATCGTGTCGATCTGCTTGCCCTCGATTTCCGGCGCGAGCACCAGGCAGGCGCAGACCAGCGTGCCATCGAGCAGGATGGAACAGGCGCCGCAATCGCCGGTGGCGCAGCCTTCCTTGGTGCCGGTGAGGCCGAGCGTGTTGCGCAGCACGTCGAGCACGCTCTGTTGCGGGGCGGCGAGGAACTCGGTCGGCTCGCCGTTGATGGTGGTGGAGACGTGGATCTTGGCCATGTCAGGCGTTCCTTGCGCGTTCGGCGGCGATGGCGACGGCGCGCTTGAGCAGCACGCCGGCGGCCTTGGTACGGTAGACGATGGTGCCGCGCTTGTCGTTGATCGGCTTGCAGGCGGCCCGGCAGGCGGCGGCGGCTGCCTCCACCGCGGCGTCCTCGAGGGATGAGCCGACCAACGCCGCGGCCGCGTCGGCCACCAGCAGCACGGTGGGCGCCACTGCGCCGAGGCCGATCCGGGCGGCGGTGCAGACACCGAAGGAGAGGGTCAGGGAGACGCCGACGCCGACCACCGCGATATCCATCTCGGTGCGCGGGATCATGCGCAGATAGGCATCCCCCGAATTGGCCGGCCGGGGCGGCAAGGTGAAGCTCACCACGATCTCGCCGGGCGCCAGGTTGGTGCGCCCGGGTCCGGCTGGCACTGCCTCGACCGCGATTTCGCGCCGCCCGTTCGGGCCCTGCACGGTGACCACCGCGCCGGCCGCCACCATCGCCGGCACGCTGTCGCCGGCTGGGGAGGCGTTGCAGAGATTGCCGCCGGCCGAGGCGCGGCCCTGCACCTGCTTGGAGCCGATGAGGTTCACCGCCTCCAGCACGCCCGGCCACACCGTGCCGAAGCGGGGATGGTCGGCCAGCGCCGCGCCGGAGACGGCCGCACCGACGCGCCAGCCGCCATCGGCGGTTTCCTCGATGCTGGTCATCTCGGCGATTTTCTTGATGTCGATCACCGTGCCGGGCCGCACCGTCCCGAGGCGCATCTGCACCAGCAGGTCGGTGCCGCCGGCGAGGATGCGCGCTGCACCTTGGGCGGCGGCGAAGGCGCGGACGGCTTCGTCCAATGTCGGGGGGGAGAGGTAGACGAGATCGGTCATGGATCGGTCCTGTTCCGCTGCGGGTCGGTGGGGGCGAGGCCTGGTTCAGCCGGCCGATCCCGCCTTGTTACGGGCGATGGCGGCAGCGAGTCCAGCCGCCCGGCCGGCTTTGAATTCCTCGCTGACATGGGCGAGCTGATGGGTATCGAAGTGGGCCATCACCGAGCTGCGGAACCCCTGCATATCCGCGGCCCGGTTGAGCGAGCGCTTGGTGAGCTTGATGGCGAAGGGGGGCGCCTCGGCGATCTCGCCGGCCAGCGCCATGGTCGCGGCCTCCAGTTCGTCACGCGGGACGAGGCGGTTGACCATGCCGATCCGGTAGGCCTCGGCGGCACCCATCCGCTTGCCGGTGAACAGGAACTCCTTGGCCGCCCGCAGCCCCATCACCCAGGGATGCACCAACACCTCGACCGCCGAGGCCGCCATGGTGCGCACCACGGGGTCGGCGAAGAAGGCGTCCACGGAGGCGACGATCATGTCGCACATGTTGGCGACCATGAACCCGCCGGCGATGCAGGCGCCTTGGACCATGGCGATGGTGGGCTTCGGACAGTCCCAGATGCGCAGCGAATAGTCGAGGTAACGTCGCTCCTCGTATTCGTAGCGCGCCTCGACGGTGAATTCCTGCCGGCGCGCCTGGCCCTCCTTGAGGTCATGCCCTGCGGAAAAATGCGGCCCCACGCCGCCGATGACGATCACCCGCACGGAGGGGTCCGCCACCGCGGCGCCGAGCGCGTGGTCGAGCTCGTCGAGCAGCACGGAGCTTTCGGCGTTGCGCATTTCCGGACGGTTGTGCAGCAGCTTGCGCACAGCGCCGACGTTTTCGACGGCGATCTGGGTGTATTCCAATGGACTGCTCCCTTTGCTTGCGGCGATCCTCGGGAGGTTCGGGTGGATGGTCAAGACGGGAGGGAAGGGTGTTCTTTTTGTGAACAAAAAGAACCAAAAAAATTTTATTCCGTCCCATGCCGTTGGCGTACACAGGCGGGATGGTCAGCAGCGGTACACACCAATGGAGTAAAAGTTTTTTGCTTCATTTTTTCAAAAAAGAAGCGCTTGCCTTTCCCTTCCCGAATAGCCGAACATCCCGGCATGCGCTGGTTGTTTGCCGTTTTCGTCCTGTGGGCGTCGGCCGTCCAGGGGATTGCTGCCCGAGCGGCCGAATCCGTCGACGTGGCGTTGGTGCTGGTCACCGACGTCTCGCGCAGCGTGCATGACGGCGAATTCGAGCTGATGAAGCAGGGCTACGCCGCCGCCTTTACCGACCGCGACGTGCTGGCCGCCATCAAGGGCGGCGCGGTGGGCAGAATCGCGGTGGCCTATGTCGAGTTCGCCGGGGCCGGCGAGGTGCGCACGGTGGTGGATTGGACGGTGATCCGCGACGCAGCCTCCGCCCAGGCCTTCGTGGAGCGGCTGCGCGCCGCGCCGCGCAGTTTTTGGGGCCGCACTGCGATCGGCAATGGGGTGGATCACGCCATGAAGGAGCTCGCCCGCGCCGGTTTCGAGGCGCAGCGCCGGGTGATCGATGTGTGTGGCGATGGAACCAACAATAACGGGCGGGACGTTGCGGCCGCGCGGGACGAGGCGGTGGAAGCCGGGGTGACGATCAACGGGCTGGCCATCATCAACGACAACCCGATCGCCTGGAACCTCGCCCATACCCAGCCGCCCGGCGGGTTGACCAACTACTACCGCGAGAATGTGACCGGGGGCGTCGGCAGTTTCGTGTTGGAAATCCACGATTTCCACAGCTTCGGCCAGGCGATGAAGCGCAAGCTGCTCAACGAGATCGCGAGCCTCGGTCTGCCCACCCGGATGTAATGCCCGCGGGCCTGTTGCGGCCGGGGGCGCGGCCCCATCTCTGCGGCATCACACGGCGAGGGTTGAATGGCACGATTGATCGCATTGGCCGTGTTGCTGCTCGCCGCCACTTCCCCGCCGGCTGCGGCGGGGGTGTATGATTTCACCCAGCGCCACGGCGCGATCGGCTTCAAGATCGGCCATTTCGGGCTGTTCACCTCCGAGGGAGGCTTCGAGCGGTTCAGCGGCCATCTCGTGGTCGACCCGGCGAGGCTCGAGGAGACCCGGGTCGAGGTGACGATCGACGCCGCCTCGGTGGCCATCGCCGTCCCGGAGGCGGCGGCGATGCTGCGCGCGCCCGACTACTTCGACGTCGACCGCCACCCCGGCATTTCCTTTCGCGGCACGGCGGTGGAACGGCGCGACGACACCCATTTCCACATGCGTGGGCAACTTCGCCTGCGCGGGGTGACGCGGGAGCAGACGCTGGAGATCACCGTGGTGGACCGCCATGCCGATGGCGCCGGCGAGGTGGCCGACGTGGTGGTGGCGGGGGAGTTGTCGCGCGGCGCCTTCGGCATGGTGGCCGACCGCAGCTTCATCGAGGATACGGTGACGCTGCGGATCCTCATGCGCATCCGTATCGCGGGCGGCAATGGCGGCTGAATGGCGACCGGCGCAGCGCTGGCTGCATTGGGTGACCGCTGTATTGGTGACAGCGGGGTTCGCGCTGGCCTGGGTGATGACCGCAATTCCGTTCCGGCAGCTCGCGCTGAAATTCTGGCTCTACCAGGCGCATAAGTCGATCGGGGTTCTGGTGCTGCTCGCGGTGGTGGCGCGGCTGGTGCTGCTCGCCCGCCATGGCCGGCCGCCATCGGCGTTGACCGCCCGCGCGGCGCGATGGGCGGCGGTGGGGCACTGGGCGCTGTATGCGCTGCTGCTGATCGTGCCCGTCCTCGGCTACCTCACCGCCGACACGGCGGCCTTGCCGATCCCGACGCTGTTCCTCGGCCTGCTGAAGCTGCCACCGCTGCTGGAGCGCGACCCAGCGCGGTTCGCGGTGCTGGTGGTGCTGCACCGCGCGGCCGCCGTGGCGCTCGTTGGCCTGGCGCTCGGCCACGCCGGGATGGCGCTGCGCCACCGCACGGCTGGATGGTTTGGCCGTATAGGGGGGGGCAGGTGAGCGAAGGAAGGGTGTTCTTTTTGTGAACAAAAAGAACCAAAAAAACTTTTCATTCCATCGTTGCCGTTGGCTTGCCTCCCCGGATGGTTGGGAGCGGTACACACCAAATGAGTGAAAGTTTTTTGCTTCTTTTTTTCAAAAAAGAAGCGCTTGCTTCCTCCCCCGCTTTGACCGAACGGACGATTGGCGCAACACTCCGCCCATACCCATCCCCCGCAAGGAGTCACGTCATGGAAATCCGCAATCTCGGGAAATCCGGCCTGCGCGTTTCGGCCATCGGCCTCGGCTGCAACAACTTCGGCGCCCGCATCAACCTCGAGCAGACCCGCGCGGTGATCCATAAGGCGTTCGACCTCGGGATCACACTGTTCGACACCGCCGACGTCTATGGCGAGCGCGGCGGCTCGGAGACCTGCATGGGCCAGGTGATGGGTGACCGGCGCAAGGACATCGTGCTGGCGACCAAGTTCTGCATGCCGATGGGCGACGGCGACGACATGAAGGGCGCCTCGCGCCGCTACATCATGTCCGCCGTCGAGGCGAGCCTGAAGCGCCTCAAGACCGATTGGATCGACCTCTACCAGCTCCACAACATCGACCCGCTGACCCCGAT
>CAIWAJ010000539.1:0-3933 GCA_903910565.1 uncultured Rhodospirillales bacterium | reverse complement strand
GGAGTTCGTGGATACGATGCTGGCAAGAAGGTGGCAGGACGAAAGCGACACCTTTTGGTCGATACCCTGGGACTGATTCTGCTCGTCTGCGTCCATCCCGCCAACGTGCAGGATCGGGATGGAGCCCGCCTGTTGCTCGCCACGTTGCGCGCCCGCTTCGGCTGGCTGCGGTGTATCTGGGCGGACGGCGGTTACGCCGGTTCGTTGGTCGATTGGGTCCGCCGCCTGCGTCCCAGCCGTGGCACTCGGCTGGAGATCGTTAAACGCTCCACGCCGCTCCACTGCTTCAAGGTGTTGCCCCGCCGCTGGGTCGTCGAACGCACCTTCGCCTGGCTGGGGCGTTCTCGCCGGCTCAGCAAAGACTACGCACATACCGTCTCCTCTTCGGAGTCTTTCATCTACTTATCCATGGTCAGACTCATGCTCCGCCGCCTCGTTCGATGACTTTTTGGACGCGCTCTTAGGGTTCGCCGGTGCAGCGGAGAGCTGCACCGCATGGTGGCGGATCTCGTGGGCAACTGCCGCCCCCGAAGGACCCAAGGCAGTATACCACGTCGTCTAAAAACTCGTTCCCCGCCGGCCACCCAGGTGCGGAGTGACACAATTGTTGGCGCGAAAATGACGCAATTCGTGGCCGACGATCACCGCTGAGCGACGCCGCCGCTCTTCGAGGTGCCTAGCTCGGCGGCGGGTTCACGGTCTTGGATGGCGACGCACCCAAGTCCATCGAGGCCGCGTTCGCCGAGGATGTGCTCGCTATTCCGTTCGTTTTCTCGGCCAATCTTTACGGCGCTCGAGTTGTGGCGAAATAGTGGGGCCTGATATCTCGCCACAACTCAGCTTATTTGTCGAGTTATGGCGGAATAGCGTGCCATCATATTTAGCCACAACTCGAAAAAAAATGGGGGTTGTGGCGGGATATCCGTTTGACATACCTCGCTGCAACCCACATTCCCGGGACCGCCCCCATGCCCCGCCCACGCGAAGCTACGTTGCCGCTGATTGGTCGCACCGTCGAGCAGGAGCAGCTCGCCCGCGCCATGGCTTCCGGCCGGCCTGAGCTAATCGCCGTCCACGGGCGCCGCCGCATCGGGAAGACGCACCTGATTCGTACCTACTTCGCCAAGGAGCTCTGCTTCGAGATGACCGGCGTAAGTGGAATGTCGCGCGCCCACCAACTCCGCAACTTCGCAGGTAGCCTACGGGAGGAGACCACCTTCCAGCACGCCGCCCCGCGCGACTGGACCGAGGCATTCGAGGAGTTGACCCGCTACCTCGATCCACTGGTGCGCGCGGGCGGCCGCAAGGTCGTGTTTTTCGACGAGCTTCCCTGGCTGGCGGGTAGGAAGTCCGGGTTCCTGCCCGCATTTGACCATTTCTGGAATAGCTGGGGAACGCGCCAGCGGAACCTGATCGTTGTCATTTGTGGCTCCGCCGCCTCTTGGATGATCGCGAAGGTGCTTCACCAGAAAGGCGGCCTGCACAATCGGATCACCAGCAGCATCCAGCTTCAGCCCTTTAGCCTGCCTGAGATTGACGCCTACTTGCGGTCCGCGGGGGTCAAATTGGATCACCGGCAGACCGTCGAACTCGCGATGGCCATCGGCGGCGTCCCGTTCTACCTGAACCATGTGCGCAAAGGATGGTCTGCCGCGCAGAACATTCATGCTCTGTTCTTTGCTCAGAACGCCCCGCTGCGCGATGAGTTCCTCCAGGTCTTCGCGGCCCTTTTTGAGCATCACGAGCGGCACCTGCAGGTCATCCGAGCGCTGGCGAAGCGCCAGTCCGGCCTACAGCGCAAGGACATCATCCGCGAAACCGATCTGGGGACCGGCGGAGGCCTGACCGCGATCCTGGAGGAATTGGAAGCGTCGGGATTTATCTGCCGGATGATTCCGCTGGGACGAACCACACGGGACCCCTACTACCGCTTGCTCGATGAACTCACTTTGTTCCATCTCCGCTGGGTGGAGAGACAGGGTAGCGGCGCGGCCGCCCGCGACTGGCCCGGGCAGCGCCTCGCCCCTGCCGGCATGGCCTGGAGCGGCTACGCCTTCGAGAACATCTGCCTGCGGCACTCCACGCAGATCAAGAAGGCCCTGGGGATCGCGACCGTCCCGGCGTCGGTTTGCTCGTGGCGCCACCAGCCTAAGCCCAAGGCCAAGGGCGAGACCGGAGCACAAATCGACCTGCTTTTCGACCGAGCGGACGGCGTGATCAGCGTCTGCGAGATGAAGTTCTGTGACGACGAATTCGTCGTCGACAAGGAGTACGCTCGCGAGCTGCGCTCGAAACTCGATGTGTTCCGGCGCGTCAGTGGCACGCGCAAGTCGGTATTTCTCGCTATCGTCACGGTCTGCGGCGTCAGGGCGAACGATTACCGAGCGGAGCTGGTGCAAAATGTGGTGACGCTCGCAGCCTTGTTCGAGCCGTGATCGTTGAGCGACGTTGTTCGCCAGATGGTTCGAGCCGCAGGTTCGCTGCCGTTATATCTCGGTCGCTAGCTCCAGGCACCCGTTGCCGCGAGGTGACGCATTACGTGGCCATGTGACACGTTAATGCGTCACGCTCCACCAGGGGAGGAGCGCGGTTTCCGATAGCCAGGAACGAGTCGGACAGCGCCTTGTTGTGTACACCTTGTTGCGGTTCCGCTGCTTGCCGATCCCTTGCCATCGCTCCAATCTCGGGGCGCCGTGTGCAACCACTACAATCGCTCAATGCGCGCGCTCAACTGTCGCTGAGGTTCAAAAGCTCGAACGCGAGTTTGCCGAGGTGGTGGAAAAGGTCCTCGCCAGCATCCCCAAGGAGACCTGGGACTGGTCAAAAAAACAGATGCCGATTGTCTATCAAGGGGAGAAGGGCCGCACGCTGACAACGATGCGCTGGGGGGGCTGGCCCTATTACGAGAAAGTGCTGAAGAGCCGCCCGGTCGTGAACACGCGCGACGATGCACTCCTGACGAAGAACAAACTGGAAGCACTCGGCCCGCCACAAGCGGTGCGTGGCTGCCGCTGACGGGTTCTTCGAGCGGACCGGGCCCGATTGGCGCGAAATGGGAGGTGCTGTTCACCCTGCCGGACCAAAAGCCCTTCTTCTTTGGCGGCATCTGGTCCAACGACCCGGTCGGAGAGGACCGCGGCTTTGCGATAGTGACCACCAAGCCAACCCCATCGTCGCCGAGATTGGCCACGACCGGACGCCTTTGATTCTCGATGCCGAGGGTACCAGTCGGTGGATCGGAAGTGAGCCGCTATCGGACGATCGCGGAGGGACGATCACCTGATGGCCTTCTGTCAGCCTTATGCAGGTCAGTTTGTGCGCCGCGATCTACCACCACCCGAGAGGAAAAAGAAGATCGCGAAAGACGAGCTCCGTGGCGGCGAGCTTGCTCTCTAGGATGTGCCGCGGACACGCGCTTGGGAGTATTCGCTCAGGCTGGAAAGAGCGGCCGAGTCTGGGTGTCCTCGGGTGGTTCATCGCTGAACTCGCGCCGCAGGAAACGAGCGATGGTTGCTTCCTCGATCTCTCGGCGGCGTATCGGCGAATCCTCGAATCCGTCGATTAGCGCCGAGTTGACGTTATCAAGCGCGGAACGGAGCCGCGCGGCCTTTTCATACCAAATTTCGCCGCTCATACCGGGTAGCGCGTGACGCAATAAGGGGCCGGTGGCCAGGTTATGCGCCATCGAACCGCCTGCGGGCGGAAAGGCGTTGTCTCAACCGTTGTGGGCCATTCCCACTTGACCGGTAGTTGTGAGTTCCGCTTCGTCGGCCCGAGAAGCGATTCCTTACAGTCCTTACAACAAGTGGATAAAATGTGAATAAAAAAGCTCAGTTTCGCCCGCTCTTGGCTTGACCCATGGTGGGTTAAAGTGGATTGAAATGGGTTACTTTGGGGCACCTAGCGCCCCGCATCCACATGGCGCAACCGGGC
>CAIWAJ010000538.1:0-4663 GCA_903910565.1 uncultured Rhodospirillales bacterium | reverse complement strand
TCGAACAACTGACGCACGGGCGCGGACGATAGAAACGCGAAGGGCCCCGGGTCACACCGGGGCCCTTTTTCGTGGGATCAGGGGGATCAAGCCGCCTTGAGGAAATTCCCGAGTTTGATGATCGCGGTCATCTTGTCGGTCTCATCGAGAGCGGCAAGCTCGGCGGCCAACCGGTCAAGCGCCGCCTCGTAGATCTGCCGCTCCGAGAAGCTCTGGTCGGGTTGGCCGGCATTGCGATGCAGGTCGCGCACGACCTCGGCGATCGCCATTGGATCGCCGGAGTTGATTTTTGCCTCGTACTCCTGCGCCCGGCGGGACCACATCGTGCGCTTGACGCGCGCCCGGCCTTTCAGCACGGCCAGCGCCTCGTCAAACTGCTTGCGGGTGGAGAGCTTACGCAGCCCAGCCGAGCGCGCCTTGGCGACCGGCACCCGCAGCGTCATGCGGTTTTCCTCGAAAGTGATGTGGATCAGCTCGAGCTTGTGCCCGGCGATCTCCTCCACCGCGATCTTCTCGACCTTGCCGACCCCGTGTGTCGGATAAACCACGAAATCGCCGTCGACGAAGTTCTCTTCCTTCGCCGCCGCGCGGGACGGCGGTACCGGACGGCCGTTCTGCATGGTCATCTGGCCCATCCGCGAGTCCGGCTGGCGCACGGCGCGCGGCGCCTCCGACACCACCGCCGGTGCTGGCTCGGCCGGAGCCGGGGCCACTTCAGGCGCCGGCGCAGCTTCCGTCGGCGCGGGCGCCTGTGGTTCGGCGAGCCCCTTGGGCGCCGCCTTGGCTGGCGGCTTGGCGGCCGGCTTGGGGCTTGTGGAGGGCATATCGCTGATGGTTTGCGGCGCGGCGACCGGCGTTGACTTGGGGGAGGTCACTTTGGATGTTGTCACTTTCGATGTGGTCAATTTGGGTGCGGTTTCCGGCGACGGCTTGGTGGGCTTGGCGACGGCAACTTTGGCGCGGGACGAAGCATCCTTCGCCGAGGATGTATCAACGGCGATACCTGCGGCAGATGTTGCGGCCTTGCCGGCCGCCCCAACAGCGGAAGCCTTCATTCCTGACCTCGTTGATCGATCTCTTGCATCCATTGCCGGTAAATCGGCGCCGGTTCCCACCGATCGCCGCTCCGACGGGTGCGGTTGACTCCAATTTGGGCACGCCAGCCCCCACGGCCAAAATTGCCGCGGAAGCGCTCCGATCCGGGAGGCATATCACAAATTCAGGCGGGAGTCATGGGCCGCCGTCCCACGTTTCCGGTCCACGCGGAGAAATTCCGCACTTTTCAGCGGCTCTACCGCCAAGCGCGAAGATCAGGGCGTGCCCGGCTCCGGGGAAAACAGCGCCCGCTTTCCAGGCTTGCCCTTCCAGTCGTCGGCATCGGCCGGCGCCTCGCCCTTGCGGGTGATGTTCGGCCACAGCGCGGCATATTGCCGATTCTGTTCGATCCACTCCGCCGCGCGGTCATCGCTGTCGGGGATGATCGCCTCAGCCGGGCACTCGGGCTCACAGACGCCGCAGTCGATGCACTCATCGGGATGGATGACCAGCATGTTCTCGCCGACATAGAAGCAGTCCACCGGACACACTTCCACGCAATCCATGTACTTGCACTTGATGCAGTTCTCGTTGACCACGTAGGTCATCACACGCTCCGGTCAGGTCTCGTCCGCGCGCGATATGACGCGTCTTCGCCCGCCCCGCAAGGCTCCTGTTGCACCGCGGCATTGCGTGACCCGTCGTTCGGCGCAATCTCCCGATACAGAAGCCGGGCTTCCTCCGCCCCACCACGCCGCGGGGCGAGCGACAGCACCTCAAGAACCCGGACCCGCCCGCCGCCCGGGCCGGGCTGGGCGAGGGTGATAACGTCGCCGGGCCGCACCTTGGCATGCGGTTTGTCGGTCGGCAGCCGGTTGATGCGGATCAGCCCGCCGGCGGCGAGCGCGGCACAATCGGCGCGCTGGCGCATCACGCGGGCGCACCAGAGATATTTATCGAGCCGCTGCCACTCGCGATCTTCGCCGCTCACCGCCGCCCTCAGCGCGCATTGAGCGCGGCCAAAGCCGCGAAGGGGCCGCTTGGTGCGCGCAGCGGGGCCTCGGGCTTGCGGCGGATCGGCGCCAGCATCGGCGGGGCCGGCGGGCCGTATTCGCCTGGCGTAAGCGGTACCGCCGGCAGCACGCGGAAGCCGAGGCGGCGCAGCACCGGCGGTAATTGCTCGGCCTTTACCGCGAGGCGGGTGGCGAGGCCCGCCGGCATCGGGATGGGCCGGTCGCGCGCAGACGCGGCGAGATCACCGCCCAGTTTCTCCGCCACGTCGAGCCGCACCAGAACAGGCCCGGCCTCTATCCACCCCATCGCCGCGGCGAAACCGAACGGCCACAGGGGCGGAACCGGTAGCGAGACCCGTGATGGCACCGGCAATTCCGGCACCGCGACCCCGGCGTGGACCCCCCAGAGCAGCGCCCGCAGCGGGCTGAAGCCGGGCTTCAGCAGCGCCGGCATGAAGATACCATGCCGCCCCGCCTGCACGCCGATCGCCTTCAGCCGCACCCGCAGCGGCGGCAACAGCGGCGTCTCCTCCCCGGCGATCACGCCGATCGCCTCACCTAGGCGGTGCAGCACGCCACGCAGCGCGGCATCCTCGGTTCGCAGTGCGGCGAACAGCGGGGCCAGGCCCTCGCGTATCCGCGTATCGCAGAAGCGTTGCAAGCGCACCCGGATGCGCTCGCGCTGGGCGCCATCGAGATAGGCGCTGTCCGCGGCCTCGGCGAGCGGGCGGAGCGCCGAAGCGCCGGCCCGCAGCCGTCCGATCGGCGCGCCCTCCCAGGTCAGCATCACCGGCGTGCCAGGAACCAGGGCGAACTCGGAATCCTCCGCTGCCTCCAGCCGGGCCACCCGGCGCGGCATCTCCTCGCCCAATGCGCGGCGGGCGGCGCGCAGCACCAGCTTGCGCGCGTCGCCCTCGGTCAGCGGATCGGGCAGGAAGGTGAAGCCCTCGATATGGCCGACCGGATGGCCTTCCACCACCACCTCGCCGCGCCGCGTTACCGCCGAGAGCAGGTCCTGCCCCTCCGCGGCGTCCAGCCGGCGCATCAGGTGCGCGGCACGGCGATCGACGAAGCGGGCGATCAGCCGCTCGTGCAGCGCGTCCGAGATCATGTCCTCGACCTCGCGGGCGCGGGCCTGCCAATGCGCAGCATCCTCCAGCCAGTCTCCGCGCGCGGCGATATAGGTCCAGACCCGCACGCCGGCGAGGCGCTGCATCAGCGTGTCGATATCGCCATCGGCGCGGCCGAGCGCGTTGATCTGCCCGGCGATCCAGTCGGTCGGTAGCCGCCCCTCGCGTGCGATATGGGTGAACACCCGCGCACAGAGCTTGGTGTGGGTATCATCGGCGAGCTTGCGGAAATCCGGGATCTGGCAGGCCTCCCATAGCAACCCGACGCGTCGGCGCGTGCGAGCGAGCGCACTTATATCGGGGTCCTGCATCAGCACGCCCAGAGTCTCAACATCGGTCGCCTCGTTGCCGCGCACCAGGCCATAGCGTGGCGGCGGGGCGTTGAGGCTGGCGAGCAGCAGGTCGGGCGAGGTGAAATCGAGCGCCGCATTGCGCCAGCACAGCTGCTCCAGCGGCTCGAACTGGTGCTCCTCCACCGCCCGCACGATGTCCTCATCGAGCGGCGGGCACTCGCCGGTGGAGCCGAAGGTGCCGTCACGCATGCCCCGCCCGGCGCGACCGGCGATCTGCGCTACCTCGCTGGCCAGCAAATGGCGCGGGCGATGGCCGTCAAACTTGGTCAGCCGCGCGAAGCCGACGTGATCGACATCCATATTAAGGCCCATGCCGATGGCATCGGTCGCCACCAGGAAATCGACCTCGCCCGCCTGATACAGCGCGACCTGGGCGTTGCGGGTGCGCGGGCTCAGCCGCCCCATCACCACGGCGCAGCCGCCGCGGCGCCGGCGGATCAGCTCGGCGATGGCGTAGACCTCGGCGGCACTGAAAGCGACCACGGCACTGCGCGGCGGCAGGCGGGTCAGCTTGGTCACCCCGGCATGGGTGATCCGGGACAGCCTCGGCCGCGTTTCGACGATCGCCTCCGGCACCAGGCGGTGCAGCAGCGGGCGGATGGTCTCGGCGCCGAGAAACATCGTCTCCACCATGCCGCGTGCATGCAGCAGCCGATCGGTGAAGATATGTCCGCGATCGGGGTCGGCGCAGAGCTGGATTTCGTCAACGGCCAGGAATTCCGCATGCCGGTCGAGCGGCATGGCTTCCACTGTACAAGAGAACCACCGCGCCTCGGGCGGCACGATCTTCTCTTCCCCGGTGATCAGCGCCACGTAGCGCGCGCCCTTCTTGGCCACCATGCGGTCGTAGTTCTCGCGGGCGAGCAGGCGCAGCGGGAAGCCGATGATCCCCGAGGAATGCGCCAGCATGCGCTCAATGGCGAGATGGGTCTTGCCCGTGTTTGTCGGGCCGAGAACGGCTTTCACGCGATGCCCCAGCAGGGGGAAGGACGGTGCGAATCCCGACATGGTCAGATGGTTGTGTGTTGCACTGCGGAATGCAAGCACCGAAACCATGACAGCCCGCGAAACCATTGAAATCGCCGCTGCGGGGCCGCATATGCCGGCCCGACACGGAGGTGACTTTCTGATG
>CAIWAJ010000537.1:0-3603 GCA_903910565.1 uncultured Rhodospirillales bacterium | reverse complement strand
GGCAGCACCATCGCGCTGCGCTCGGGCATGGCGATCCAGGTGGATGTGATCCCGGCGACCCATTCGCCGTGGTTCACCACCAATATCGAAGACGGCATCGCGCTGGCCGACGCGGGGCTGCGGGCCGAGTTCGCCGCCAAATACCCGGAGGCTTGGGGCCGCATCGGGGCGCGGCGGGCGTTCATGGCGGATGTGCTGGGGATCGCGCTGAAGCCGGAAGTGCTGCCGTTCAGCAACATCCCGGCCTATTTGCCGCCGTTCCTGCTTGCGCCGAAGCGGGTGCTGGCGCTGCGCTAGAAGCGGAACTCGTATTCCAGCACGCCCCGCAGCGTGCCCTGGGGCGCGTTGGCGGTGATGCCGAAGAGGTAGCCGAGCTCGTATTTCAGCTTGCCGAGCCCCGGCACGCGCCAATCGCCGGCCAGCGCCGGTCCGCTGCGCAGGCCCTGGGTGTTGACCCCGGGGAAGGCGCCGAGACGGCCAGGTTGCCAATAAGCCTCGATGCCGCCTTGCAGGGCGTCAGTGATCGGCCACAGGCTTTGCACCCGCGTCTCGAAGGTGGCGCCGGCGGCGGAGCGGTTGCCGAGCTCGTGGGTGAACAGGAAATTCACCGTGGTGACGTTGCTGCCGAATTCCTTGCGGAAGATCGGGCCGAGGGTGATGCTGTTGTGGTCGCCCCGCTTCCGCACGGTCTCGATCTCGGCGAAAAAGCCGACATCGACGTCGTATTTGCCTTGCTCGGTGACCTGGAAGACGTTCTCGAACGACGTCGAATCAAACGTCATGCCGCCCTGCGGGTCACGCTTCCACTGGCCCTCGACCTCGGCTTTCCAGAACGAGGTGACGCCGTAGCCCACGCTGATATTGGCGGTATAGGCGCCGGTTTTGGTGGGGCGGTGATCGGCCGTGGCGTCAAACTGGGTTTCGATCTCGGCCTCGCCCTCCTCGACGTATGGCGAGTAGACCCGCAGCGCGGCGGAAGCGGGGAGGGCGGGGGCGCAGGCGAGGAGAGTTGCGGCGAGGAAGCGCTTGGGGTGTCGGATCATGGGTCACTCCGGGATTGGCCAAGTGATATTGCAACTCACTCGCAATTGCAACACGTCAGATGGAATAAACGGGGCTTGCCGTTCGTCCCGGGAGGTCCATATCCAGCCGCAACCATAGAGGGAATCCCGCGCATGAACGATCTGCATGGCCTGTCCGGACTGACGCACTATCCGCTGGCCCGTCGCGGCCTGATGATGAGCGGGCTGATGAGCGGGCTCACGCTTGCCACCACCCGCGTCGAGGCGCAGGTGATCAAAACCGACACGACCGGCATCGAGGCAATGGAGGTCAAAATTCCCGTCGGCGATACCGAGTTGCCTGGCTATTTCGCCAAGCCGGTGGGCGCCGGGCCGTTCCCGACCGTTGTTGTGAACGAGGAGATTTTCGGCGTTCACGAATACATCAAGGACACTTGCCGCCGTTTCGCCAAGGCCGGATACGCGGCGATCGCCCCGGAGGTCTATGCACGGCTCGGTGACCTTTCCAAGATGACGGACGTGCAGCAGATCTTCAGCCAGGTGATTTCCAAGGCGCCGGACGCCACGCTGATGAAGGACCTTGACGGCGCGGTGGCGTTTGCCGCCGCCCATGGCGGTTCGGCGACGCGGCTCGGCGTCACCGGCTTCTGCCGTGGCGGGCGCACGACGTGGCTATATGCTGCGCACAACCCCAACCTCAAGGCGGCCGTGGCGTGGTATGGGCCGGTCGGGGGGGCTCCGTCGGAGATCCAGCCGAAATCCGCCGCCGACGTGGCGGGCGATCTGAAATGCCCGCTGCTCGGCCTCTACGGCGGCAAGGATGGCGGCATAAAGGTGGAGGACGTGCAGGCAGCCGCGGCCAAGGCCAAGGCGGCCGGCAAGACGGTCGAGATCGTCGTCTATCCCGAGGCGCCGCATGGGTTCCACGCCGATTACCGCCCGTCCTACCGCGCCGATGACGCGGCGGATGGCATGAAGCGCCTGTTGGCCTGGTTCAAGCAGTACGGCGCGGTCTGACGTCACGCGGATCGCCGGGGCCTCGCGGCCCCGGCGGACCCGTCAGTCCCGCGCGAAGCGGACCACGCCGGCTTCGCTTGCCGAGATCAGGGCGCCGGTGCCGTTGAGGTAGTTGAGGTGGGCCAGCACCTCGCCGAAAGCGAAGCCGATCTGGTGGGCATCGAGCAGGCGCGGGAACAGCACCGGCAGCACCTCGCAGGTCGTGCGCGGGGTGGCGCAGGCGGCGATGATCTCGTTGCAGCGGGCGTCGTGGTGGCTCTGCAATTCGCCGATGCGGGTGTGCACGCCGAAAAAGGGCAGGTTGTGGGCGGGCAGCGCGAGCACCGCATCGGGGATGGACTCCCGCAGCGCGGCCAGCGACGTCAGATAATGCAGCAGCGGGTTGGACTCCGGCTCGGTCGGCCAGACCCCGATATTGGGAGATATCCGGGCCAGCACCTGGTCCGCGGCGAGGAAGATGCCGTCGGCCCGGCAGAGCAGCATGGCCTGCTCCGGGGCGTGGCCGCCGCCGGTGAGAATCTCGAAGTCCCGCCCGCCGATCCGCAGTGTCTGGCCGGCCACCAGGGGATTATAGTGGTCGGGCAGGCCGGTGGTCATTTTCATGTAGGCGGTGCCGCGGCCCATGGCGGCCTGGATGGTGGCCTCGTCCATGCCGTGGCGGGTGAAGAAGCCGCGATGCACGCGCCGTCCGTCCTCGTTCAGCAACTGGCGGGCCCGCTGCCCGGCGCGGTATTCGCCCGTGGTCATCCATAGTTCGAGACCGAGTTCGCCGGTCATCCAGCCGGCGAGGCCGAGATGGTCGGGGTGGAAATGGGTGAGGATCAGCCGGGTGAGCTTGCGGCCGCCGAGGCGGTTGGTGATCACGTCCATCCACACGGTGCGGGTGCGCAGGTCGGCGACGCCGGTGTCGAGCACCGCCCAGCCATCGCCGTCATCGATCAGGTAGATGTTCACATGGTTGAGCGCGAAGGGCAGGGCCAGGCGCAGCCAGCGGATGCCCGGCGCGATATCGACCATTTCGCCGGCTTCGGGTGGGAGCGGGTGCGGGAAGACGAGACCGGAGGTGAGCGTGCTTGCGGACATCGGGCGAAGTTATCGGCCGCGCTGCACTGCGGCAAGGCGAGGCGCGGGCACCTGCCGCGCCCGCAGAACAATCCTCCCGGCTCAGGTCCGGCTGATCAGCGCCATCGCCGGCAACGCCAAGTGGCCGAACAGGCGCACGGTCGCGAGGTCGGATTCGCTGTACCAGCCGGCACGGTGCAGCAGGTTCAGCGTGCCGAGCGTCTGGCCGTTCCAGCGCACCGGCATGTTGAGGCAGGATTCGCAGCCGAGCGACCAGATCAGCTCATGGTCGAAAAACGCCTCGGCCACGTCCTCCCGGGTGCGACAGATCCAGGGATCACCGCGCTGCACCACGGATTGCATCCAGGCCGTATCGGTCACCGGCTTGCGCCCGCCGACGGGATAGGCGTCGGGCATGTTGGTGTAGAACCGCTCGGACTGCCGCAGCACGGGGTGGTGGATCAGGATGGTGAACAGGATATGCCCGGTGGTCGCCGCAAGT
>CAIWAJ010000536.1:0-2068 GCA_903910565.1 uncultured Rhodospirillales bacterium | reverse complement strand
CTTATCTAGGCCAGCTCCAAAGTTTTTTTGGTTCTTTTTTTCAAAAAAGAACCGCTTCCTTCCTACTCATTCGCCTGCAACTTGCGCAACGCCTGCTCAAGGTCGGCAATCAAGTCGCCGGGATCTTCCAGCCCGACATGCAGCCGCATCATCGGCCCGCCGAAATCCCCGGTGCCGGCGGTGCGCGGCATGGTGCCGCTGGGCAGTGCGAGACTTTCGAAGCCGCCCCAGCTGGCGCCCATGCCGAAGAGTTGCAGCGCCTCTGCCACCGCGTCGATCCGCTCCGGCGCGAAGCCGGGCTGGAACACCACACCGAACAGCGAGCAGGCGCCGGTGAAGTCGCGCTTCCAGATGTCATGGCCACGGGCGCCGGGGAGGGCGGGGTGCAGCACTTCCTTCACTTCTGGCCGGTTGCGCATCCACGCGGCGACTTCGAGGGCCGACTTCTCCTGGCGTTCCATCCGCACCGCCTTGGTGCGCACGCCTCGCTGCGCCAGCCAGCTATCATCGGGGCTGGCGAACATGCCGAGCTGCCCGTTGGCGGCGCGGATGGCGGCCCAGTCCTCGGCGGTGTTGACGGTGATGGAGCCCAGCAGGATGTCGGAATGCCCGCCGACATACTTGGTCAGCGCCTGCATCGAGACGTCGACGCCTTTGGTGAAGGGCTGGAAGTGGAAGATGCCCCAGGTGTTGTCCATCAGCACCTTTGCGCCCCTCGCGTGGGCCACTTCGGCGAGGCCGGGCACGTCCTGCACCTCGAAAGTGTGGCTGCCGGGGCTCTCGGTGTAGAGCACCTTGGTGTTCGGCCGGAATAGCGGGGCGATGTCAGCGGGCGTGATGCAGGGGTCGTAATAGGTGGTTTCCACGCCCATCCGCTTCAGCATGGTGTCGCAGAAGCTGCGGACGGGGCCGTAGACGGAGTCGGGCACCAGCACATGGTCGCCGCTGCCAAGATAGGCGAGCAGCGGCACGGTGCAGGCGGCGAGGCCGGAGGGGACGATCTTGCAGCGCGTGCCGCCTTCGATATCGGCGATCACGTCCTCCAGCGCCCAATGGGTTTCCGAGCCGCCGAGCCCGTAGGTCATCACTCGCTCGGTCGGGGCCTTGGCTGCATTGTCGCGCCGCTGCTGCATGGTTTCAACCAGCACGGTGGAGCCGCGATGCACCGGCGGGTTGACGAAGCCGTGCACATGGGTGCCGGCGCGGCCCTTGTGGGAGAGGCGGGTGTAGATCGAATGCTTGGTTTCGTCGGTCATGTCAGCCGGTCTCCACGGGAGTGTCGGTTCGTCCGCCCCATTCGGTCCAGGAGCCATCATAGACGGCGCCGGCGGGCAGGCCGGCCTGGGTCATCGCCAGCGTCAGGATGCAGGCGGTGACGCCCGATCCGCAGGAGGTGACGACGGGGCGCGACCCATCCACCCCAGCGGCGGCGAGTTTCTCGCGCAGCGCGGCGGGGGGGAGCATGGTCTGGTCGGGGGCGAGCAGGGTGTTGTAGGGCAGGTTGGCGCTACCGGGGATATGGCCGGCGCGGATGCCCGGTCGGATTTCCGGCACTTCAGCGCGAAAGCGATTGCCGGCGCGGGCATCGAGCACCAGTTCGGAATTGCTCGCGAGATTGCCGATGAGATCGCCGACGCCGCGCAGGCGCTGCGGGCGATAGGCGGGCAGGAAGGTCGCTGGCGTGGCGGCGGCGGGTTCCCCGGCTTCGCTGGCACGCCCTTCGGCCAGCCACTTGGGCAGCCCGCCATCGAGCACCGAGGCCTTGTCATGCCCGAACAACCCCATCAGCCACCAGCCGCGCGCGGCCGAGGCCAGCCCCTTCTGGTCGTAGAAGATGCAGTACGTGTCGTTGGAAATGCCGAGCGCCCCGGCCAGCTTGGCGAAGCGCCCGGGGGTGGGCACCATGTGCGGCAGCGCGGTGTCCTCATCGGCGAAGACGTCGATATCGAAGAACCGGGCGCCCGGGATATGGGCGAGGCGGAACTCCGTCAGCCCGTCCTTCGGCTCGTTGGGCAGATATTTCGTGGTGTCGAACACCGCGATGCCGGGGGCGCCTAGGTTGGCGGCG
>CAIWAJ010000535.1:0-10141 GCA_903910565.1 uncultured Rhodospirillales bacterium | reverse complement strand
GTGTTGGTGCCGTAGGCGTTGATGATGCCGCCGTTGATCACGGTCGGGTCCATATGCGCGGTTTCCAGCACCGCGGCGACCAGCGAGGTCGTCGTCGTCTTGCCATGCGAGCCGCCGACAGCGATCGACCAGCGCAGCCGCATCAACTCGGCCAGCATTTCGGCGCGCCGCACCACCGGCAGGAAGCGGGCACGGGCGGCGCGCACCTCGGCGTTGTCCGGCTTCACCGCGGTGGAGACCACCACGACATGGGCGTTGTTGATATTCTCCGCGGCATGGCCGATGGCGACAGGAATGCCGGCGCCGCGCAGGCGCTTGACGTTGGCACTGTCGGCGATGTCGCTGCCCTGCACGGAGTAGCCGAGGTTGTGCAGCACCTCGGCGATGCCGGACATGCCAATGCCGCCGATGCCGACGAAATGGATGGTCCCGATGGAGAGCGGCAGGGCCCTCATGCGCTGTGCTCCGGTATGTGATGGGTGGCGGCCAGGCGTTCGACCGCGTCGGCGAGGGTGGCCGCCGCATCGGGGCGGCCGCAGGAGGCGGCGGCGGCGGCGGCGGCGGAGAGACGGTCGGGAGCTTCGAGCAGGCCGGCGAGCAGGCCGGCGAGATGCTCGGCGGTGAGGTCGGATTGCCGAACCACGACGGCGCCGCCCGCCTCGGCCAAGGCGCGTGCATTGGCGGTCTGGTGGTTGTCGATGGCGCCGGGCAGCGGCACCAGCACGCTCGGCCGCCCGGCGACCGCGAGTTCCGCCACGCTGGAGGCGCCGGCACGGGAGATCACCAGATGCGCCGCCGCCAGCAGCGAGGCGACGTCAGCAAAGAAGGGTGCGAGGTCGGCCGCGATGCCGCTCGCGGCATAGGCGGCGCGCACGCGCTCGATATCCTCGGCGCGGCATTGCTGCACCACGCGCAGGCGGGGACGCAGTGCCGGCGGGAGGGCGGCGAGGGCGGCGGGCACCACGTCGGAGAACACCCGCGCGCCCAGCGAGCCGCCGAGGATGAGGAGCGCGATGGTCTCGCCCGGCGGCTGATAGGGCAGGCCGCTGAGGGCAGCGATGGCGGGGCGGACCGGGTTGCCGGTAACTTGAGTGGCGACGCCGGCGGGAATGGCGGCGGTGCGGTCCTGGCCGAGGGCGAGCAGGTCGGCCACCCGGCTCAGCAGACGGTTGGCGCGGCCGAGCACCGCGTTTTGCTCATGCAGCAGGATGCGCGGGCGCCGCCCTTGCATCCGCGCGCCGAGCACCGGCGCCACCGAGGGATAGCCGCCGAAGCCGGCGACCACGGCGGCGCCGATCTGCCCCAGTTTCCGGCGCGCCGCGAAACTGCCCATCGCGAGGGCAAAAACTGCGCGCACCGCCTTCACCACGCCGCGCCCGGCGATCCCGGCGCCGGCCAGCACGATCCGCTCGCAGCCCTCGAAGGCCGGGGAGACCAGGCCACCCGAGCGGGCATCGGTCATCAGGGCGATCCAGTGCCCGCGGCGGCGCAATTCCGCTGCCAGCGCCTCGGCGGGGAAGAAATGGCCGCCGGTGCCGCCCGCGGCGATGACGATGCGATAGGACGTCACGTCGGCTCGCCCGGATGGCGGCGGCGGGTGAGCGCCAGCAGCATGCCCATCCCGAGCGCCACCGCCATCACGGAGGAACCTCCATAGGAGATGAACGGCAGCGTCATCCCCTTGGTCGGAATCAGGTGAACGGTGGTCGCGAGATTCACCAGGGTTTGCAGCCCGAAGCCGCCGGCCAACCCCGCCGCAGCGAGCACAACGAACAGGTCGGTCTCGCCCTGCACCCGGCGCATCCCGCGCAGCACGATGAAGGTGAAAATAGCGAGCAGCCCGAGGCAGATCAGCAGGCCGAACTCCTCGCCGGCCACGGCGAACACGAAGTCCGCATGCACGTCGGGGATGACATCCTTCACCCGCCCCTCGCCGGGGCCGCGCCCGAGCAGGCCGCCATTGCCGAAGGCTTCCAGCGCGTGGCGCACCTGGAAATTGCCGGGCAGGTTGATGTCCATGAAGTCGGCGACGCGCTTCTGCACGTGCGGCTTGATCATGTAGAGCAGGCCACCGGCCGCCCCGATGCCCAGCAGCCCAACGCCGACGAAGCCGTAATGCAGCCCGGAAATGAACAGCTGGAGGAAGAAAACGCCGACCACGACGGCGAGCATGCCGACGTCCGGCTGCGTTTGAAGCAGTCCGGCGATCAGCGCGAAAAACCCGCAGGCGACCAGCATGCCCGGGAATTTCCCCGGCCGCTTGCCCTCCGCGATCAGCCAGGCCGCCGCCACCGCGAAGCAGGGCTTGAGGAATTCGCTCGGCTGCATCGAGAAGCCCGGCAGCGAGATCCAGCGGCGCGCGCCCTTGATCTCGGGCCCCGCCAGGGTCATCGCCGTCAGCAGGATCGCGCCCAGGCAACCGACCACGGCAACCCGTCGCACGCCGCGCGGGGAAAGCAGGCTGACCGCTACCACGAGCAGCACGGCGATGCTGAGGAACACCACCTGCTTGAGGATGAACATGTCGCGGGCCTGATGGATGCGCTCGGCCACCGCCGGGCTTGCCGCCAGCATCATGATGTAGCCGAAGCCGATCAGCGCGGCGATGGCCGCCAGCGTCCAGCGGTCAACCGTCCACCACCAACGCCCGATCGTCGTGAGGTCCGCGCGCGAGGCCATCAGTTGGTCCCTCCGGCAATGGCCCTCGCCAGGGCGCGGAAACGGTCGCCGCGCTGGTCGAAGCCGGTGAACTGGTCCCAGGAGGCGCAGGCCGGCGAGAGCAGCACGACCGGAGCGGAGAGCGCTCTCGCGGCGTTGAAGCCCTCTGCGGTCGCGCGCTCCAGCGTCTCGACGATGCGGTGCGCCACGCCATGGGCGGCGAGCGTCTCGGCCAGCACCGGCGCGTCGCGGCCGATCAGCAGAGCGAGGGCGACGCGGGGGAAGAAGGGCGCGAGTGGGGCGATGCCGCCCTCCTTGGCCATGCCGCCGGCAATCCACACCACACGGTCATAGCAGCCGAGCGCCCAGGCGGTGCTGTCGGCGTTGGTCGCCTTGCTGTCGTTGACGAAGCGGATACCGGCGATCTCGCCGACCAGCTCCTGGCGGTGCGGCAGGCCGGGATAGCTCAGCAGCCCCGCCGCGATGGCATCGCGCCCGATGCCGAGCGCCTCGGCCATCAGCACGGCGGCGGCGGCGTTCTGCATGTTGTGGGCGCCGGGCAAGGCGCGTGCGGCGGCGAGATCGGCGATCGGGCCGGCGGCATCGCGCACCTGGCCGCCGTGCGGCCCGGCGTCAGCGTCCGCGGCGCCGGAGACCGTCAGCACCCGCGCCGGGCGCCCGCGCAGGGTGGCGGCCATGTCGCGGGAGAGCGCGTCGTCGATGCCGATGACCGCCGTATCCGCCGCCTCCTGGCGGTCGAAAATGGCACGCTTGGCCCTCGCATAGCCTTCCATGTCGCCATGCCGGTCTATGTGGTCAGGGCTGAGATTGAGCATGCAGGCAGTGTTGAATCGCAACGTCGCGATTCGCTCCAACATGTAGGAGGACATTTCCAGCACGTAGATCCCGTCATCGCCCAGCAGCGGCAGCGAAAGCGCCGCCGCCCCGAGATTGCCGCCGGCGGCGACCGGGCGCCCGGCCGTCGCCGCGATATGGGCGAGCAGCGCGGGGGTGGTGGATTTGCCGTTGGTGCCGGTCACCCCGGCGAAGCGGGCCTGCGAGCCGGCGGCGCGGACGGCGCGATACAGCAGGTCGGCGTCCGACAGGATCGGCACACCCGCGGCGATGGCGCGCGCGGCGATCGGGTGGACCTTGGGCAGGCGATGGGGAATGCCGGGCGACAGCACCAGCGCTGTCATGCCCGCCATCGCCGGGTCCGCGACGGTGAAGCCGTCCGCCGCGGCAGCATCGCGGGCAGCCGGGTTGTCGTCCCACACCACGACATCGGCGCCCATCGCCAGCAGCGCGCGCGCCGCCGGCAGGCCCATACGGCCCAGGCCGACAACCGCGAAATTCTGGCCCGCGAAGATGTCGGGGGGGAAGCTCATCGGATTTTCAGGGTCCCGAGCCCGATGAGGGCCAGGATCATCGCGATGATCCAGAAGCGGATCACGATGGTGGGCTCCGACCAGCCCTTCTTCTCGAAATGGTGGTGCAGCGGCGCCATCAGGAACACGCGCCGCCCCGTCCGTTTGTACCAGAACACCTGGATGATCACCGAGACGGTCTCGACCACGAACAGCCCGCCGACGATGAACAGCACGATCTCGTGCTTCACCGCCACCGCGACCGCGCCCAGCGCGCCGCCCAGGGCCAGCGAGCCGGTATCGCCCATGAATACCGCGGCCGGCGGCGCGTTGAACCACAGGAAGCCGAGCCCGGCGCCGATCAAGGCCGAGCAGAACACCGCGAGCTCGCCGACGCCGGCGACCGGGCGCAGTTCGAGGTAGGTGGCGAACACCCGGTTGCCCACGAGATAGGCGATCAAGGCGAACACGCCGGCGGCGATGATGGTCGGCACGATCGCCAGCCCGTCGAGCCCGTCGGTGAGGTTCACCGCGTTGGAGGAGCCCAGCATGACGAACATGCCGAACAGCGGAAAGCCGACGCCGAGGGGGATCAGCACGTCCTTCATCACCGGCACGGCGAGGCCGGTGCCGAGATCGCCACGGGTCAGCCAGGCGATCCACCAGCTCGCGCCGATGCCGAGCACCGCCTGCACCACCAGCTTGCCGCGCCCGGAGAGGCCGCGGAAATCGGCCTTGGACAGCTTGATATAGTCGTCGACGAAGCCGATCGCGCCGTAGCCGAGCGTCAGCAGCAGGACGGCCCAGACGTAGCCGTTGCGCAGATCGGCCCATAGCAGGGTGGAGACGGTGAGCGCCGAGAGGATCAGCACGCCGCCCATGGTGGGCGTGCCCTTCTTCTCGATGATATGGCGCTCCGGTCCGTCCGGCCGGATCGGCTGGCCGCCGCGCTGCACGCTTTTCAGCCAGCGGATGAGGGACGGCCCCATCAGCAGGCTGATCACCAGCGCGGTGACGCAGGCCGCGCCGGAGCGGAACGTCAGATAGCGGAACAGGTTGAACAGGATCAGCTGGTCGGACAGGCGCGCCAGGTTCATCAACATCAGCGCGTCTCCCGGGCGGGGCCGGCCAGGATGGCGTCGACCACGCGTTTCATTTTGCTGCCGAGGCTGCCCTTCACCAGGACGGCATCGCCCGGACGCAGCGCTTCGGTCACCAGCGGCGCCAAAGCGGCAGAGTCCGGCGCATGCGCCCCGTGGATCGCTTTGGGGAGCGCGTCGAATGCGAGTCGGGTCAACGGGCCGCAGGCGAACACCAGATCCGCGACCGCGGCGATATCGGGCGCGAGGCCGGCATGTTCGGCCGGGCCGGTGTCACCGAGTTCGCGCATATCGCCGAGCACCACCACGCGGCGCGCGGCCGGTTGCAGGCCGAGCACCTTCAGCGCCGCCCGCACGGCGATCGGCGAGGCGTTGTAGCTTTCGTCGAGCAGCAGTGCGGTGCCGCCTTGGACCGCGATGTCCCGCCGCGCGCCGCGGCCGGCGACCGGGGTGAAGCCTTCCAGGGCGGCGGCGGCGCGTGCCGGGTCCACGCCCAGCGCCGATGCGGCGAGAATGGCGCCACAGGCGTTCATCGCCATATGCGCGCCGGCCGCGGCCAGCCGGGTGCGCAGAACCGCGCCGCCGAGCGCGACCGCGACATCGGTGCCAGTCGCGTCGGCATCGGCCGTGACCAGGCGCGCATCGGCTGTCTCGGCGAGGCCGAACAGGCGCGCGCCGGGGGCGACGGCCAGCATGCGTGACAGCATCGGCGTATCGGCCGGCAGGATCGCCTCCCCACCCGGCTCCAACCCGCCGGCGATCGAGACTTTCTCGTCGGCGATCGCCTCGATGCTGCCGAGATAGCCGATATGCACGGCGGCGATCGTGGTGATCAGCACCACATGCGGGCGGGCCATTTGCGCGAGTGGCAGGATTTCGCCGGCATGGTTCATGCCGATCTCGATCACCGCATAGGCCGCGCCGGCCGGCAGCCGGGCGAGCGTCAGCGGGACGCCCCAGTGGTTGTTGAGGGAGGCGAGCGCGGCGGAGGTCTCGCCCGCGGCGGAGAGGATCGCCCGCAGCATTTCCTTGCTGGTGGTCTTGCCGACCGAGCCGGTCACCGCGATCACCCGCCCGGCGAAGCGGGCCCGGCCGGCGCGGCCCAGCGCCTGCAGAGCGGTGAATGTGTCGTCCACCACCAGCAGCGGCGCGGTGTCCGCGAGGCCGGCGGGGGTGCGATGGACCAGCGCGCCGGCGGCGCCCTTGGCCAGGGCGGCCGCGACGTGGTCATGCCCGTCGCCGACCTCGCCGACCAGGGCGATGAAAAGGTCGCCAGGCGCCAGGGTGCGGGTATCGATGGAGATGCCGGTCGCGTCGAACGGCAGGGCCATCGCCCCACCGGTCGCGGCGCGGAGTTCGGCTGAGGTCCACAGCGCGCTCATGCCATGCCCGCCAGGCGACGCACGGTCGCCACGTCATCGAAGGGCAGGGTCACGCTGCCGATGGTCTGGCCCTGCTCATGCCCCTTGCCCGCCAGCGCCAGCACGTCGCCCGCGGCCAACAGATTGAGGCCGGCGGCAATCGCCGCAGCGCGATCGCCGATATCGAGCGCATGCGGGCAGCCCGCCTTCACCTCGGCGCGGATGGCGGCGGGGTTCTCCGTCCGCGGATTGTCGTCGGTGACAATGGCGACGTCGGCCAGCCGTGCCGCAACCGCCCCCATCAGCGAGCGCTTGCCGCGATCGCGGTCACCGCCGGCGCCGAACACCACGATGAGGCGGCCGGTGGCATGCGGCCGCAGCGCCAGGAGCAGCCGCTCCAGCGCGTCCGGCGTGTGGGCATAGTCGACATAAACGGCCGCGCCGCTGGCGAGACGCGCCGCAAGTTCCATCCGCCCGCGAACGCCCTTCAGATCGGCGACGTGCTCGAGCGCACCCTCGATCCCGGCCGCCTGCGCCAGGGCGGCGGCGACCAGCACGTTGTAGGCCTGGAAACGGCCGGGGAGAGCGAGCGGGATTTCGCGCGTCACCCCCTCGGCGCGCAGCGTCAACACCTGCCCGTCCGCAACCGGCAGGGCGCGCAGCAGGTCGATAGTATCTCCCCCCTCGCCGACGGTGACGAGGCCAAGGCGGCGCCGCGTTGCAATTGCCCGCAGCGCGGCCATCGTGCCGGCATCGAGCGCGGTGCTGGCCACCGCCCCCGCCCCGTCCGGCAGCAGGTCGGCGAACAGGCGCAGCTTGGCGCTGCGATAGGCGGCCATGGTGCCGTGATAATCCAGATGGTCACGCGTGAGGTTGGTGAAAGCGCCCGCGGTCAGGCGGATGCCATCGAGGCGGAACTGGTCGAGCCCATGAGAGGACGCCTCCATGGCGGCATGGTTGACGCCGCCGCGGGCGATCGCCGCCATGGTCTCGGCAAGTGCCACCGGGTCCGGCGTCGTGAGGCCGGGGCCGCTGGGGAAGCCCGGCGCGGTCAGCCCGAGCGTGCCGAGACTGGCCGCCTTGTGCCCGGCAGCGGTCGCGATCTGGCGGAAGAATTCGGCGCTCGAGGTTTTGCCGTTGGTGCCGGTGATCGCCACCACCACCTCCGGCTGGGCGCCGGCCAGCGCGGCGGCGGCCAGCGCCAGCATGCGGCGGGGTTCCGGCTCGAGCAGCAGCGGCACGGCGGGCACGCCGGCGGGCCAGACGGTGCCGATCGGCGCCAGGACGGCCGCCGCGCCACGGCGCACCGCCTCGGGGATGAAATCGCGGCCGTCCACCTTCGTCCCCGGCAGTGCGGCGAACAGGAAGCCGGGACGCACGGCCCGGCTATCCGCCGTCACCCCACGCAGGGCGAGCCCCGCCGCCGCGGGCCAGCGCTCGGCGAGGGTGGGGGTATGCAGCATCCGCTCAGCGCGCCGCGATCGCGGTCGGGACGGCGATGGCGGGAACGGCAGGCGCCGGCGCGGCAGGGCCGGCAACCGCGGGCTTCGCGCGCATCGGCGGGCTGCCCGACGCGGCGACGGGGATGGTGGACTGCATCACCGGCGCGCCGGGCGAGGGCTTGGCGCCAGGCGGGCGGCCGGGTTGCAGGGGAATGGACAGCTGCGCGTTGATCGTGGCGGCGTTCTCCACATCGGGCAGCAGGCCGAGCATCGGCCCGATGCGCGCGATCACCCGGCCCGCCGCCGGCGCGCTCACCCAGCCCGCCGTGGCGTAGCCATGCGTGGAGGCATTGGCCTTGGGCTCGTCGAGCATCATGTAGACGGCGTAGCGCGGCGCGTTCATCGGGAAGACGCTCATGAAGGCCGAGACGCGGGCGTTCTTGCTGTAGCCATGCTTGCCGGGCTTCTCAGCCGTACCGGTCTTGCCGCCGATGTAGTAGCCGGGCACCTCGGCGGTTTTGCCGAACCCGTCCGACACCACGAGGCGCATCAGCCGGCGCATGATGTCGGAGGTGGATTGCTGCATCACCCGCAGCCCATCGCGCGGCGGCGCGTCGGGGTTGGCGACGAGCAGGGTCGGGCGATAATAGATGCCGCCATTGGCGATCGCGGCGGTGCCGGCGACGACGTGCAGCGGCGTCACCGAGATGCCGTGGCCGAAGCCGATGGTCATGGTGGCGATCTCTTTCCAGTTCGCCGCGGTCGGGGCGCTGGGCGAGCGGACTTCGGGGAGTTCGATGCCGAGCGGGGCGAGCATGCCCATCCGCTCCATCCAGGCGCGCTGCTTCTCGCCGCCGACGGCATCGGCCATGCGGGCGGCGCCGATGTTGGAGGAGTAGGCGAGAATTTCCGGCAGATAGAGCCAACGCTTCTTGCCCTCGAAATCGCTGATGGTGAAGCGGCCGATATGGATCGGCGAGGTGGCGTCGAACCCGTTCCAGATCTGCACGGTGCCGCTGTCGAGCGCGAGTGCCGCGTCCTGCAGCTTGAAGGTGCTGCCGGGCTCGTAGCGGCCGAAGGTGGCGCGGTTGAGCCGCTCGTCGTTGGTCGCGGTGCCGAAGTGGTTGGCGTCATAATCCGGTAGGCTGACCATGCCGATCACCTCGCCGGTCCGCACGTCGAGCACGATGCCGGCGGCGCCGATGGCGTTGAAGTCGGTCATCGCGCGCAGCAATTCGTCGCGCACCACCTGCTGGACGCGAATATCGACCGAGAGCTTCAGCGGCGTCGGGTCGGCGCGGAGCCGGTCATCGAAGAACTTCTCGATGCCCGCGACGCCATGGCCGTCCACGTCGATGCCGCCAATCACATGCGCCGCGACCCGGCCCTGCGGAAAGCCGCGCCGCTCGGTCTGCTCGAACTCGATGCCGGGGATGCCGAGGTCATTGATGGCGATCTGCTGGCGCGGGGTGATGTGGCGGGCGAGATAGACGAATTTCCGCCCACCAGCCGCCAGGCGCTGGCGGAGATCCGCCGTGTCGAGCTGGGGCAGCACCCGATGCAGCTTTTCCGCCGCGTCGTTGGCGTCGATCATCTTGTCGGGATTGGCGAAGACGCTGGCGGTGGGGAGCGAAATGGCCAGGATCTCGCCATTGCGATCCGTGATCGTCGCGCGGGCCTTGCGCAGACCGAGTTCCGCGGGTGTCGGGGCGGTGGGCACTGCACTCGGCGGGGTCGCCGGCGGCGGTTCCGGCCGGCGGGTCTGCGCGACGAGCTTGGGCCGCATGGGATCGACCACCGTGGCCAGCGCCAGCTTGCCGGCGACCAGGCCGAACAGGGCGATGAATAGCCAGCCCGCCACCCGAAGCCGGCCCTGGGTGCGCCGCACCGAGAAGGTGGCGGCCGCATCGGCCGAGGTCAGGCGGATATGCTCGATGCGCAGCACCGAGGCGCTGTCCGGTGCACCGGCGGTACGCGCGATGTCATCGCCGGGCGAGGTCTCACCTTGTTTCATCAATGCATGCTCCCGGCCTGGGCGGAGGCGATCGCAGTGGGTACCATCGTTCGCGCCATCCCGAGTGCGGAGGCGACGGCGGGCACGGCGGGATTGACCGGTTCGCCACGGGCGATCCTGGCGACCGCCTCGGCCGCGGTCGCCGGCGGCTGCAACGCCCGGGGGGCGGCCGGTCGGGGCACGGCCACCACGGGCCGGG
>CAIWAJ010000534.1:0-1626 GCA_903910565.1 uncultured Rhodospirillales bacterium | reverse complement strand
TTGAAGATGGTGGATTTGCCGGCGCCGTTCGGGCCGATCAGCGAGCAGATGCTGCCTTCGGGCACCTCGAAGGAGACGTCGTTGGTCGCCACCAGGCCGCGGAAGCGCTTGGTGACGTGATCGAGCCGGAGGATGGGGCCGCTCATCGGGCGCTCCAGCGCTGGCGCAGGGCGCGGACGAGGCCGGTGATCCCCTTGGGCGCCACCAGCACGAGCAGCACCAGCAGCGCTCCGGTGACGAACATGTGGATGGAGAGCAGCCGCCCCAGCACCACCTGGGTCAGGATCACCATGATCGCCGAGCCGAGGAAGGGGCCGATGAGCGTGCCGATGCCGCCGAGCAGGTTGTAGACGATCATGTTGAGGCTGAATTCGGTGCGGTAGACCGATGAGGTCGTGATGTAGCCGAGGCTATGCGCGTAGATCACCCCGAGGGCGCCGGTGAGGGCGGCGGAGGCGATGAACATCGTCACCTTGTAGCGCTCGGTGGGAACGCCGAGCATGCGGGCGGTGTCCTCATCTTCGCGGATCGCCATCAGCCCGGCGCCGATGCGACTTTGCTGGATGGCGAAGGCGAGGATGGTGATGAGGATGGTGGCGATCAGCAGCAGGTAGAAATACAGCGCCTCCGGCCGCAGCCCGAAGGCGGAGAGGCGAGGGAGCACGAGGCCCATCGAGCCCTTGAACATGTCGATATTGTTGTTCAACTCGGCCAGCACCTGGGAGATGCCGAGCATCGCCACGGCGAAATAGATGCCGCGAAGCCGCAGGATCGGCCAGGCCACGACGGCGGCCACCACGGCGGAGAGGCCGGCGCCGACCAGGAGCCCGAGGGCGAAGCCGAGCCAGGGTTGGCCCTTCATCAGTTCCACCTCGAAAATCCCCGCGGCGAAGGCGCCGAGGCCGATGAAGGCAGCGTGGCCGAAACTCCAATAGCCGGCGAAACCGCCGAGCAGCGTCCAGGCCAGCCCCAGCGCCGAGGAGAACAGCACGAGTTGGCCGACGCGCACGTAGAACGGCGTCGCGATGAAAGGCAGGCAGGCGGTGGCGGCGAAGAACACCACCCCCGCCAGCACCCACCAGGCCCGCTTGCGCAACGCCGCGGCCAGCATCTAGCGGGACCCCGCGAAGGCGTTGCCGAGCAGGCCGGAGGGGCGGATCAGCAGCATCGCCACCAGCACGGCGAACATCATCGCGTTGGGGAAGGCCGGGCCGATCAGTTGCGAGGTGCCGGTCGCCATCACGCCGAGCAGCAGCCCGCCGAGCAGCGCCCCCTGCGGGCTGCCGACGCCGCCGAGGGTGACGACGACGAAGGCATTCAGCGTCCAGAGCCCCTCATCGGGCGGCGAGAAGGGCAGCACGATGCCGAGAATCGCCCCCGCCGCGCCGGCGAAGGCGGCGGCCACCGCGAAGGTGAGGCCGTAGACATGATGCGCGTTCACCCCGCACAGTCGCGCCGCCAACTCCTGCTGCGCGGTCGCCCGGATCACGCGGCCCATGCGGGAGCGGCTGAGGATCACCGCCAAGGTGCCGAGCAGCACCAGGCTCGCCCCCAGGGCGGCGAGGCGCACCGGGTCGATCACGATGCCGCCGAGCAGCAGGGGATGGCCGGAATAGGAGGGAGTGA
>CAIWAJ010000533.1:0-2120 GCA_903910565.1 uncultured Rhodospirillales bacterium | reverse complement strand
GGTTCTGCCGCGCATAAAAGCCAGCGGCGCCACCTCGATCTCCCCGGTGCCCATGCGGCGGATCACCTGCTCGCCCGGCATCATGTCATGCAGCGCGTCGTAGAGCGGGCGAAGATAAGGATCGACCTTCTCCTTGAGATCCCCGGGCAGGAAGCCGAGCCGCTCGCCGGCCTCGACGGCGGGGCGGGACAGCACGATGCGGTCGACCTTGCCGGCGGTGAGCATGGCGACCGCCTGGGCAACCGCGAGATATGTCTTGCCGGTGCCAGCCGGGCCGATACCGAACACCATCTCGTGCTTGGACAGCATGTCCATATAGGTGGCCTGGCCTGGGCTGCGCGGTCCGACCGCGCCGCGCTTGGTGCGGATGGCCGGCAGATCGGACAAAGGCAGCCGGGGGTCGTCGATCTCGGAGAGCCGGATTGCGGCGTCCACGTCGCTGATGGTGATCCCGGTGCCCTGTTCGAGGCGGCGGTAGAGCCCGTTCATCGCCGATTGCGCCGCCTCGACCCGCGCCGGATCACCCGTGATCGCCATCCGGTTCCCGCGGCAATTCACCTTCACCCCGAGCCCTTGCTCGATTCGCACCAAATGCCGGTCATGGTCACCGAGCAGGAGGGAGAGCAGCGCGTTGTCGGGAAAATGCAGCGTGACAGCGCGGCTGAGCGGGGTGACGGCGGCGGCCGATGGGATCTGGGTCAAGCGCAGGCTGTCTCCTCTACAAGTGTGGCGGACAGGGAATTGGGATGCCCGGCGGTGATGGTCATCTCGACGACCTCACCAACCAGGGAGAGCGGGCCCTGGGCGTGCACCGGCTGCAACCAGGGCGAACGGCCGCCGATCTGGCCGTCATGCCGGCCGGGGCCGGTGACCAGCACGGGGATGGTCCGCCCGGCGAGGCGCGCGTTGAACGCGGCCTGCTGCTCGCGCAGCAGGGCCTGCAGCGCCTGGAGGCGACGATCCTTCTCGGCTTCCGGCACCTGCATGGCGGCCCCCGCCGCGGGGGTGCCGGGGCGCGGGGAATACTTGAAGCTGAAGGCCTGCGCGAACCCGACATCGCGGATCAATTGCATGGTCGCCTCGAAATCCTTCTCGGTCTCGCCGGGATGACCCACGATGAAATCCGATGACAAGGCAATATCCGGCCGCGCCGCGCGGAGGCGAGCGACAATTTCGAGATATTCGGCGGCGGTGTGTTTGCGGTTCATCGCGGCGAGGATGCGGTCCGAGCCCGATTGCACCGGCAGATGCAGGAAGGGCATCAGGGCGGGCACCTCGCCATGGGCGGCGATCAGCTCCGCATCCATGTCACGGGGGTGGGACGTGGTGTAGCGGATGCGGGCGAGGCCGGGGATTTCGGCCAGCGCGCGGATCATCCCGCCGAGGGTCGCCGGCTTTCCATCCGCGCCGGCGCCGTGCCAGGCGTTGACGTTCTGGCCGAGCAGGGTGATTTCGCGCGCCCCCCGGGCAACCAGGCGGCGCGCCTCGGCCATCACCGCGCCGAGCGGCCGGCTGGCCTCGGCACCCCTAGTGTAGGGCACCACGCAGAACGAGCAGAACTTGTCGCAGCCCTCCTGCACGGTGAGGAAGGCGGTGACGCCCTGTGGCGCCATGCTGTCGGGCAGGAAATCGAACTTCTGCTCGACGGGGAAATCGGTTTCGATCACGGCGCCCGCGGCGCGGCTGGCGCGGGCGACCATCTCGGGCAGCTTGTGATAGGTCTGCGGCCCCAGCACGATGTCCACATAAGGCGCGCGGGCGAGGATTTCCGCCCCTTCCGCCTGGGCGACACAGCCGGCGACGGCCAGGATCATCCGTCCGCCCTCGGCCTCCCGCTGCTCCTTCAACAGGCGCAGGCGGCCCAGCTCGGAAAACACCTTCTCGGCGGCGCGATCGCGGATGTGGCAGGTGTTGAGGATCACCATATCCGCGCCGTCCGGTCGGTCGGTCCCGGCATAGCCAAGGGGGGCCAGCACGTCGGCCATGCGGCCACTGTCGTACACGTTCATCTGGCAGCCCCAGGTGATCATGTGCAGGTTCTGGGTGTTGGCGTTGTTCATCAGTGAGCCATCCAGCGTCCCGCGCGGACCGGTCCGGCGGGAAAGCGGGGACAAATCGGC
>CAIWAJ010000532.1:0-3022 GCA_903910565.1 uncultured Rhodospirillales bacterium | reverse complement strand
GGAGAAGTTGCATTCCTCGTCCTTCATCAGGTTGAACACACTCTCGCCATCCAGCAGCGAGCCAGGCAGCACCAGCTTGGCGCCGCACTGGGCGGCGGCGAAGGGCACGCCCCAGGCATTGGCGTGGAACAGCGGCACGATCAGCAAAATGGAGTCACGCGAGGAAATCGCGAGCCCATCGAGCGTGCAGGTCGCCATGGAGTGCAGCACCTGCGAGCGGTGCGAATACAGCACACCCTTCGGGTTGCCCGTGGTGCCCGAGGTGTAGCACAGCGAGCAGGCCGCACTCTCCGGCAGGTCCGGCCAGGCGAACACGTCGTTCTCGGCGGCGAGCAGCGTCTCGTAGCACAGCAGGTTGGGCAGATCGGCCTTCGGCATCTCATCGGCGTTGCACAGCGCGACATAGCCGCGCACGCTCGGCAAATGCGCCGCCAGCTTCTCCAGGATCGGCGCGAAGGCGACGTCAAAGAACACGTAGCCGTTCTCGGCGTGGTCGATGATGTACTGGATCTGCTCGGGGAACAGCCGCGGGTTCACCGTATGCAGCACCAGGCCGGAGCAGGCGACGCCGAAATAGAGTTCGAGATGGCGGTAGGAGTTCCACGCCAGCGTCGCCACCCGGTCGCCCTGCTTCACGCCAAGCCGGTTCAGCGCATTGGCAAGCCGGCGCGAACGCGAGGCGATGGTGCGCCAGTTGCTGCGATGCACGCTGCGATCCGGCAGGCGGGAGATGATCTCGGTGTCGCCGTGATATTTCTCGGCGTAATCGATCAGCCCCGACACCAGCAGCGGGCGCTCCTGCATCAATCCGCGCATGTTCTTCCTCCTCGTCTAGCCGGTCTTGGCACCGGCACGTGTTTCGCGACGCCATACATATAGACCCGATGCGATGATCACGGCGATGCCCAGCCAGCTTGTCGCGTCGGGAAATTCGCCCCAAACGAGCATGCCGATGATGGAGGTATAGAGGATGGAGCCGTATTCGAACGGGGCGATCAGCGTCGTCTCGCCGGTGCGGTAGGCGTTGGTCATCAGGATCTGCGCCATCGTCGAGATCAACCCGACTCCGACCAGGCCCACCCATTGCCAGGCCGTCGGCGTCACCCAAACCGGGATGACGAATCCGGTCGCCAGCACCACGCTGCCGATCGAGTAATAGAGAATGATCGCCTGGTTGCTCTCACCCGAGGCGCCCAACCGGCGAATGCTGATCATCGCCCCCGCCCAGGCGACCACTCCAGCCAACACCACCAGCACCGGGATCAGCGGCAGCCCCGAAGCCGCCGCGTTCCACGGCCGCACCATGATCAACACCCCCGCCAGCCCCGCGAACACCGCAACAATCCGCGGCGCCTCCGGCCGCTCGCCCAGCAGCGCGACGGACATCAGTGTCAGCACCAGCGGCATCGCAAAGCCCAGCGCCGTGTTGGCCGCGAGCGGCAGATGCGAATAGCCGTAATACGCCGAGACCATCCCCGCGAACCCGGTCAGCGACCGCTGCACATGCCCCCAGGGCCGCTTGGTGCGCCAAATCCCGGGCCCAAGACCCTGCCGGCGCATCATCGTATAGATGATGATCGCCATCAGCAGGCTGCGCAGCAGCGCCACCTCGACCGCCGGAATCCCGGCACCGACCGCCTTGATCAGCGCCGCCACCACGGCAAAGGCAGCAGAGGCCGCCAGCACGCAGAGGATCGCGCGCCGGCGGATTTGAGCCTGGCTCACGGCCGCGCCAGCTAGTCTCCGCGCAACGCGAAAGCGCGCACCGCGGCCGGGCGGGCGCGGCAAGCCGCCATCCAGGCCTTGATCGCGGGCTTGCCGTCGAACACCTGTGGCGTGCCGCGCAGATAGAAGGCCGCGCCGAACAGGTTGAGATCGGCCACCGTGAAGCGCCCGCCCACCAGCCAGCCGCCGCCCTTCACAAGCGCTGCTTCCAGCACGTCGAGCGGTGCCGCCACCCCGGCGATGGCGGCGGCCGCCTTGGCGGGATCGCGCTCGGGCTCGGGATACATCACGGTATGGTAGAGCGCCTGGGCGGCATGCGGCTCAAGCTCGGTCAGCGTCCAGGCCATCCAGGCCATCGCCTGGCCTTCCTCGCCCAGGTTCTGCGGCGCCACCAGCCCGCCATGCTTGCGGGCGAGATAGAAGTTGATCGCCAGCGACTCCCACAGGACCAGCCCGTCATCGTCGATGAACGGCACGTGCCCGTTGGGGTTGATCGCCATGTATTCCGGCTTGCGGCTCCCGGCAGCGCCAATACCCACCTCGATCAGCTCGAAATCGATGCCGAGTTCATAGGCCATCCAGATATTGCGGATCGTCCGCGAGCGCGGGACGCCGTAGAGTTTCAGTGCCATGATGCTTCCTCCTGGTATGGCCTTCGAGGCTAGCCGCGGCGCCGGACACTGGCAACGCACGGGCGCCGCCTCTTTTTTGGTAACGGGGGATTGCATTCGCCCGGCGCATGGGTAGCCTGTCGTGAGGGAATACCCTGAAACAGGAGGCTGACATGATGGACCGCCGCACATTTATGGCATCGGCATCGGCAACGACCGTGCTGCCGACGCTTCTGGCCAGCTACGAGGCGAGCGCCGCCACGCCGAAGGATACGGTGGTCATCGCATCGCAGATCGATGACATCATCACCTGCGACCCGGGCGAGGCCTATGAAATCTCCGCCCAGATCTTCCTCTCCAGCGTCTATGACCGTCTGGTCCGTTACGAAGCGGAAGATCTCACCAAGATCGTCGGCGGTGTCGCGCAGAGCTGGACCGTCGGCGCCGACAACAAGACCTTCACCTTCAAGCTCCGCCCGAACCAGAAGTTCGAGAGCGGTGCCGCCGTCACCGCCGAGGACATGGCCTTCTCGCTGCAGCGCGTCGTGCTGATGGACAAGACCCCGGCCTTCCTGTTCACCCAGCTCGGCTGGAGCAAGGCCAACGTCAAGGACCTCATCAAGGCCGTCGACGCCAACACGCTGCAGTTCAAGATCGTCGAAGACTTCTCGCCCGTCATGGTGCTG
>CAIWAJ010000531.1:0-3218 GCA_903910565.1 uncultured Rhodospirillales bacterium | reverse complement strand
GCGCCGCGCCCTGGCGCAGCACCGGCGTTAGCCATGCCTGTAGGGTGGGGCCATCGGTGATGTCACCGCTGTCGACCGCCCATTCGACGCCGTGCGACCAGGCGAAGCCGCCGGTGGGGAAGGCGGGGGAGAGCCAGGCCAGCAGCCGCAGGGTGGCTGCGATGGAGGTGAGGGGGGGATCAGTGGTCATGGTGGTGATGCTTGCCATCGCCGTGGTGGTGCCCGTGGTCGTCATCGTCGTGCAGGTGGGTGTGGCCGCCGGCGTAGGCGCCGGCCTCGGGGTCGAAGGGGGCCTCGATGTGGTCGATATGGCCGCCGAGTTGCTCGACCATGTCCTCGATGACGTGGTCGCGGCGGATGCGGATGCGTTCGCCGACGAGTTGCACCGGCAGATGGCGGTTGCCGAGGTGCCAGGCGATGCGCACCATCTCGCCGTCGTCATGCCCGTGGATCTCGGCCAATGGTTCGGGGCGGGCCACGACACGTATGATGCCGAATTCGGTCTTCAGCCCGTCGCCATGGCGCAGGCGGACGGCCTGGGGCAGGTCGAGCAGGACCTCGCGGCCGAGCTCCGTTGTCAACAGGATGCGCCGGCGATGGCGGCGGTCGAAGTCTATGAGCACGGAATCGCTGGCCTCCATGGGGTTCCAGGAGGCAGCCGGGAGGATGGTGTCGCAGCGATGGGTCATGGCGTTACTGTAGGGGGAAGGTATGCTAGGCTGAAAGGGGGTGGCAATTTCGATACGAAATCGGAACAAATATGTCAAGCAAAGGCGTTGCGGCCACGCGCCGATTTTTTGCGTGGCGGGGGGCTCGGTCCGACGAGGCGTGGGATGGCGCGTGAGGACGGGCGCGGGCCGTGACGCGCGACTGCGACGGGCCAACCGGCAAGGGGTGACGCGCGCGATCGCCTGCGGACTGATTGTTGCCACCTGGCGGTTGCCGCGGCGAGGGGTGACGGGGCAGTAGGGGCGACTGGACGGACGGGGGGCGTTGGGAGCCGCGCTGGGAGGTTCGCTGGGAGCGGCAGAAGCGCGGCGCGATACCGCGGGGGCGGGCAGGGCGCCGGCGCTTGCCTGGGCCAGGATCTCCTCCAGCCGGGTGAAGACCGCGAGGACATACTCCGCGAACAGCCGCTGGGCATGGGACTCCCCGCGCCGGAACGCCAGGAAGGCGCGCAGGGCGGCGAAGAACAGGCCGAACCGGGAGGATAAAAATGACATTCGAGTGATCATAAATGACAAATTCACCGCGCGCAAGTGTTTTTTCGCGCCGGCCCAAGTGTGCGACAGCACTTCCGTTGTACTAAAAAATATTAATTTTCAAATACTTACTGACGCCGGATCACTTCCGCCTGGAAGACCGCGGCGCTGAATGCCCGACGGAGGTCAGATTTTTGCCGCGACTTTTGAAAAAATCGCACCCTCGTGCGTTCAGACATCGACGACGATGTACTGCTCCTCGACCCTGACCGGGATTTTCTCAGCGACATAGGGCCCCTCGACCACGGTCTTGCCGTCCTCGACCTCGACCGGATAGGCGCGGGTGCGGATCTTGTCCGGCTCGCAGTAGCTTTGCCCGGTGCGGACGTCGAATTCCCAGCCGTGCCAGGGGCAGCGGATGATTTCGCCCTTGCGGGAGTAGGAGTACTGGCCGGGGGTGGCACTTTCGACCAGGCCGGTCAGCAGCCCCTCGCACATCGGGCCGCCCTGGTGGGGGCAGCGGTTGAGCAGGCCGAAATACTCGCCATCGATGTTGAAGACGGCGATGGGCCGGCCGCGGACGGTGACGAGTTTGCGCCCGCCGGGGGGGATGTCGCTTGCGGGGCCGATGACGTGCCAGCTCATGCTCCAGTCCTCATCACAACGGTCTCCGAGAGCCGCGCATAGGTGGCGCGCGGGTTGTCGATCATGATGCGCCGGGCGAGGTCCGGCGAGATGCCGTCGGGCATGGCGTCCGTGCCGTCGAACTGCCAGTGCGGGTAGTCGGTCGAGAACAGCAGCATCTCGTCGGATTGCATGTGCTCGAACAGCCGGTTCATTGACGCCGCGTCGGGCGGGCCGTCCACGGGTTGCAAAGAGAGGCGGATGTTGGAGCGCGCGATATCGGACGGCGCGCGATCGACCCAGGGGATCTCCATGCGCAGGCCGCGCCAGAACTTGGTGAGGCGCCACATATGGGCGGGCAGCCAAGTGAAGCCGCTTTCCAGCAGCACCACTGTGAGATCGGGGTATTTGCTGAACACGCCCTCGCAAATCAGGCTCGACACCTGGGATTGGAAGGACTGGGCCTGGTTCACATAGTCCTCGGTATGGGTGGTCGACCAGCCGACGGGGGTGGGCGGGTTGTGGTAGTTGGAGCCGGCGTGGATGCCGACCGCCAGCCCGTGGCGCTCCGCCGCGGCATAGATCGGCCAGTTCGCGCGCTTGCCGAGCGGACGGTCACCGCCGACCAGGAGCAGGACCTGGACGAAGCGCTTGTCGCCGGCCCAGCGCTCGATCTCGTCCACCGCCAGTTCCGGGTTCTGCATCGGCACCACGATGGAGGCGCGCAGGCGGGGCTCCTTGTCCAGCCACTCCGCCGCAATCCAGGCATTGAGCCCGCGGGCGAAGGCGGCCGCCATGTCCTCGCTGAAGAAGAGCTGGATGCCATAGAGGCAGTTGGTGATGGCGATCGAGGTGCCGAATCCGTCCAGCGCCTCGCGCTGTACCGCCGCCAGGGTGGAGCCCGGGCGGCCGCTGGCGGGTTTCCAGTCCGGGCGACAGGAGAGAGGGGAGTTCAGCGGGTAGCTGATGGTGTTGAGCTCATCGATGCCGCGGACGATGGCCATTTCGCGCCAATGGTCGTCGAGGTAGGGCAGCAAGGCCTGGATACTGGGCACCGCGGGGTGGATGTCGCAGTCGATCGTGCCGGGCAGCACCTTGGTCATGGTTTCCTCGGGTCGTCTTGTGTCAGGCGAGGTTTGACCAGGGCGCGGGTGAAAGCAAGGCCTTGGGGCAGGAAGGAGGAAGGTTGTTCTTTTTGTGAACAAAAAGAACCAAAACTTTTTCCCCGTTCTATGCCGTTGGCGTACGCTTCGCGGATAGGTCGGAGCAGTACACGACAATCGGATAAAAGTTTTTCGCTCTTATTGCGTCATCTGTTGAGATCTGCGATTCTACTCCCCGGCGTCAGGGGAACATCTCAGGTATGGACAAAGTGGCGTTTGGGCGGTGGCT
>CAIWAJ010000530.1:0-1766 GCA_903910565.1 uncultured Rhodospirillales bacterium | reverse complement strand
TTTCTGTTCCGTCCATGCCGTTGGCGTACGTAGTGGGGATGGTCGGGAGCGGCACGCAGGAAGTGGATAAAAGTTTTTTGCTTCTTTTTTTCAAAAAAGAAGTGCTTCCTTCCCCTCCCTGTGATCGAGCCCCCCATGCGCATCATAGACGCCCAAGTCCACATCTGGTCGCAAGGCACGCCCAGCGTGAACCACCGCCCGGTCTCCTCCTTCTCCGCCGATCAACTCCTCGCCGAGATGGACGCCGCCGGCATCGATGCCGCCATCATTCATCCGCCGGGATGGGACCCCGATTGCGCCGAGGTCGCCGCCGCGGCCCAGCGCGCCCACCCTGAGCGCTTCGCCATCCTCGGCTCCTTCCCGCCGGACAAGCCGGCAAGCCGCGGCCTGATCGATACCTGGCTCGCCCAGCCCGGCATACTCGGCCTGCGCTGGGCGCCCCTGCACCCCGCCGCCCGCGCCCTGCTCGACAGCGGCGCGATGGATTGGATCTGGCCGGAGGCGGAGCGCGCCAACGTCCCCGTCGCCCTGCTCGCCGGCCCCTTCCTGGCCAAATTCCGCGACATCGCCGAGCGCCACCCCAACCTCAAACTCATCATCGACCATTGCGGCCTCATCCGCCTCAAACAGGACGCCGCCGCCTTCGCCGATCTCGACACCCTCCTCGCATTGGCCAAACTCCCCAACGTCGCCATCAAAGCCACCGGTGCGCCTGGCTATTCCACCCACCCCTACCCCTTCCACAACCTCCACGACGTCCTGCACCGCATCTTCGACGCCTACGGCCCGGAACGCTTCTTCTGGGGCACCGATATCACCCGCATGGAATGCACCTACCGCCAATGCGTAACGCTGTTCACCGAGGAACTCCCCTGGCTCCATGGCCGTGATCTGGAGATTGTCATGGGCGAAGGCATTGCGCGCTGGTTGAACTGGCGGGGCGTGGCTGGGTAGGGTGGGAAGCATGTTCTTTTTGTGAACAAAAAGAACCAAAAAAACTTTCTGTGCCATCCATGCCGTTGGCGTACTCCCCTCGAACAGATGGGAGCGGCACGCACCAGTGGAATAAAAGTTTTTTGCTTCTTTTTTTCAAAAAAGAAGCGCTTTCTTCCTATACCACCTTCCAGATCGGGCCGATCACCCGGCTGAAAAGAAATTTAGCCCTTATTTGAAAAATATCCTTGATTCCGGCGTGCGGATGCGCTAGGAACAGGCCATGAACAGTGCGATCACATCCCCTGAGCTTCGCCCCGGCGAGCCGCATCCCGCGGTGCGCCTGGCGGAGGTCGTGTGCGCGCTGATTGCCGCCATTGCCGGCCCGTCCTGGTTCTGGCGCTTCCTCCCCGGCGGCCGCGCGATGTGGGAGGGCTTGCAGAAGATGTCCCGCGATTTCGCGGCGCTCATGCACCGTCTCGCCAGCGCGCCCCCCGCAATGGTAACGGCGCCCGCCCCCATCGTAACCCGCGCGCCCCGCCGCCGGAGCGAACGGACAGGCGAAATGCGCCCGCGCCGCGCCGCGGGCGCGCGCCCGGCGCGCAGCGCCACCGTCACCGCACCGCAGCCGTCCCGCACGCCCGCCACGCGACCGCCGATCGCGATCACGTCCGGCGTTGCGCGCCCGGCGCCTAATACCAATGCTCCGAGAGTGTGACTCTGGGGGGATTCCGCGACGCGGTGCTGGTGTGATTCTGTATCGGGCGAACGATGGAGGTTCGCCATGCCGCTTGCGCTTCGGGTTGATTTTGATGCTGCTGGGCTTCGGATGG
>CAIWAJ010000529.1:0-5015 GCA_903910565.1 uncultured Rhodospirillales bacterium | reverse complement strand
GGAGGCGGACAAAGCATGCGCCACGTCTGGGGCTCCTTCTCAATGAAGGAGTCCTATGAATCCTATCCACCCGTGATCTGGGAATCCCCTGATTTCATATCGATTCCGCGCCGCGGTGGGCCGACTTCCGCAACAGGTCTAATGAACTTCCGATAAGCAACGCCGCGGCCTGAGAGCGTATCGACTCGCTGGCGGATCACCGACGCGGCCCGCACGCGCTGTTCCTCGGTCCAATGATGCATGCCGAACTGCACACGCAGAAAGTCGTTGCTGTCATTGATAAGGTAGGCCCATCCGTATTCCGAAATCATCGCTTTGCTCGGCGCCGACATCGCCTCGATCGCGTCCAGCGTCTGGTCGCCCTGGTTGCTGTAGAGACGATGCTGCTCCGACAGGATATCGATGTTGATCGACGCCGTGGCGTTGTCCTTCGGGAGGGAAAGCGCGTTCTCGAGGCCAAGGAACGCCTTCAGCCGCTGTGCGTTCGCGGTGTCATCGTCGTCGATGCACACTTCGAGGAACCGGCGGTCGCCCTGTGAGAACAGTTCCCGGATCTGCGCGTTCACCCGCTCGTAGTTGCGCACAAGCTCGGCCTCGTCGATCTTCAGCGCGAATTTCGCCAGGAACTCTCGCATGCTCCGCAGCCAGCGCTGTGTTGAGCTGCGTACCGTGAGGATGAACGACGCATCCGGGTATTCGCGATACAAATAGGGGAAGAACGACCGAACCGGATAGTCTGAAAACGCTTCATAGGGCGCGGTGGCCAGAAAGCTGGCAAAACGCCGCTCGTTGCCTTCAAGGTCCAGATGGGTCGGTTGCGTGAGACCGGCCTCCTTGACGAACCAGTGCAATGAGGGGATGCCCGAGGCCCGGAAAAAATTATGCAGCGAGGTTGTGCCGGTGCACGAGTCACCCAGCACGAAGATCGGCCGCCCGGGCATCCTTGGCACCTTGGGAGATGCCGGCTGACCCACATCGGTCGCCGCCTCGCTGCCGCCGTGCGCGCCGTGACTATTCGTTTCTGGTGTGCTCATCCGCGCCTAGCTTGCTCATATGTCTCGATCGGCCCGCCCGCGGTCGCAATCGTGCCGCGTTCGGCGGTGATGGCGGCGTCCTTTGGGAAGAGGTACCCGCCCTCAACAATCATGGCTGCGGCGGACTGGAGGTCTCCCGCGAGACGAAATGCCCGCGCTGCACGACAATAGGGTTCGGACTTACCGGATTGTATGCGTGTCAGTTCCTTCCAGCGCCCGGCCGCTTCCTGCCAGTGTCCGAGCCGCTCTGGAACCTCAGCATACCACAACCAGGCATGCCATTCTTCCGGCCATAAGCTCACTGCTTCGCTCAGCAGCACATCGGCTTCCGCGAATTGCTTGACTTCAAACAGTGCCCGCGCATGCAGCAGATGCGTCCACATATGATCGGGGAATCGTCGCTTCGCGATGGCCCAACGCCGCATCGCCTCGTCATGCTGCCCCCGCAGCCCCGCGGACAGGGCGAAATCCGAATACGCGCCGGAACACAGAGGAAAGCGGCGGACAGCGGCAAGTGCGAGGTCCTCCGCCTCGTCGTAGCGCTTCAGCGCGCGTAGCGCCGTGCCGCCAAAGCGGTATCCCATCACCAGCCACGGACACCGCTGGCGCAGCTCGTCCGCCGTCTCCAGCAGGGCGGCCCAGTTCTTTTCTTCCTGCTCCACCGATGCACGGACCTGCAACGCCTCGGGCCGGCGCGGGAACTGCGCGCTCAGGGCGGCCAGATTGCTCGGCATGTAGCGCACCCGCTTGGCGTTCTCGAAGAGCTGATGGCCCTCCTCATCCAACATAAGCGAATGCTCGCCATCTGCGCCGCCGGTCATCAGCCGCCGCAGACCGGCGAGCGTGCCCAACGGGTCATGCGTCAGGCCGCTCCAGATCGACAGCGGAGGGTTGCAGTTGACGCGCTCCAAGGTTGGGCTCCCGCGGCGAGGACGTATTTCGAGCATAGAGTATAGGCGCGCACTGGCTGCCTGGCCATGCCGATCGTCCGTCGTTACCGGGTTATGGCGGCTGCCCCCTGGGCCCGCGGCCCAGCGCTGCCGCGGACTATGCCGCCGCGCGCTTAGCCTTGCCGCCGCCACCCCCGTCCTTGGCAGACTCGCCCAACAACGCCTTCACTTCCGTGAAGTATTCCCCGCCGCGCTTCGTGCGCAACACCAGTACGCTGCGACGATCCCGTGGGTCGGGGCCACGCTTGGCAAGACCGAGTTCGGTCAGTCGGTCGACTGATCGCGTAATCGCCGGCTTAGATACTTTGAGCCGCTCGGCGAGGCCGCGCACGGTGTGCATGCCGTCCTCGATATAGGCGATCAAAAAGACCGCAAATTGGCGGGCTGACAGTTCAGGTCCATCGCGGCGGACCGTGCCGACGATGGTATCTCGCAGTATCAACGCCAGCCGATCGGGCGACAGCGCGATAGCCATATCTCTTCCTCCTTCTGCCCGATGACGTCATGGAACCGGCGACGCCATCATTCGGCGCGATGTTGCAACCGGTCTGTCACGGAGTCGATACGTATAATCGCGTAGTCACCCGTATTGCCGCAACCAATCCGTCGGACAGGCGATGCCACCCGGTATCGTGCAAAGCCTCTCGCTTTGGGGCGGCAAATCGAGGTAACTGAAACCTGGAGACTGCAAATGCCATCGAGCGAACCCGGATCATCGAGCCCATCCCCGCCCGGCGGCGCGGAGCCGCTGAGCGCCCTGCAGCTTGAGCTGATACGCAAGGCGGAGCTCGAGGCCGCGATGATCGCCGCGCCGCTCGAGCCGCGTCTACGCGCCACCTATTTCGATGAGTTGATGCGTTTCGCCTCCGTCCGCTCGGGTCTGTCGCATGCTTTGTTGCCGGAGCTCGGCTTTCCACTTGCGTTTCGCTGCGGTACTGCGGATGTCGTCGCCCTGTCGCGCGCGTTCCGGGACCGCGCGTATCATTTCCCAATGCGGGCGACTCCGGCGCGAATCCTCATTCTCGGTGCCTATGTCGGCTACAGCGCCGTGTTCCTGGCGCATCGGTTTCCCGCCGCGCGGATCCTGTGCGTGGAGCCGGCGGCCGCGTCGTTCCGTCTCCTGACGATAAACACCCTGCCGTTTCGCCAGATCGAGACATTGCAATGCGCGGTCTGGCACAGTCCGACGCGGATTGGCGTGGAGAGCCGAACGCTTGGCGACTGGGGGCAACGCCTGCACGATCAGATCCCAGATGAGGATCGCACGATCCAGGCGCAAACCGTGCCCGAGATCCTGCGGATCGCCGGCTGGGACCAGGTCGATCTGCTAGTCTGCGATATCGTCGGCGGGGAGGGGGCCGTGGTGGCCGATCCGCAACAGCGCTGGCTGCGCACGATCGATACCTTTGCCGCCTTTGTCCCCGACGCGAACCTGGCGGACTTCAGCACCGCGATGCAGTCCTGCCTCGATCCGGCGCTGCATGACTATGCGCGCCATGGTGAGTGTCATGTCTTCGAGCGGCGCGTGCCGTTCCGCTCGCTCTCACGTCCGCTGGCGCGTGCAATGCCGCTGATCAGTGCCGAACCCGGCCATTTCCCGATCGCGCTGCAAGACACCCCGGCCACCGGCTGGGGGTTTTTCGTATTCGACGGCGAGAGCTGCCAGATCCATCCCAACGGCCCGGGCGAGCGCCCAGCGCGCGCGATCTTCCTCCGCACGCTTGACGGTCATTCCCGCTTTACCACAACGCTCGCACACGCAGGGCGCCCGTCGGCGCCGATCGTGTTCTCCGTGATGATCGCGCGCGAGGACGGCACCGAGGTTGCCCGGCGCAGTTGGACAATGGGGCCCGGCGAGCGCGAGGAGGTTGACCTGTCGGTCTCACCGCTGCAGGGCCGGCACCACTTCGTTCTACAAACCGAAATGGCCGACGGCGCGCCCCACAATTACAATGCCTGGGCGCAGTTCATCGCGCCGAGGATCGCCTGAAGAGCGCGCCGCCCGCCGGGCGCGTTACTGGCTCGCCCAGATGATCCGGTGGATCCAGACGACATCCTTGAGATCAAAGCTGTAATCCGGATGGGCCGGGTTTAGGCTCTTCAGATCAACGCGGCGCGCCGACTGCCGGGCGAGCTGCTTGGCCATCACTTCGCCCGACGTGGTGCGAACCACCACGCGATCCCCGCGGCGCACCGGCGCGTTGGGTGAGGCGATCACGAGGTCACCGTCACGGAACACCGGTTCCATCGAATCGCCGCTGATCTCCAGGGCATAGGCGTTGGGGTCCGTCACCTCGGGCAGGGAGACCTCGTCCCAGCTCCCGCCGACGGGGAAGCCGGCATCGTCGAAATAGCCGTCGCCACCTGCCTGGGCGAAGCCGATCAGCGGAATACGCCGCGCGGCCGAGGCAGAGGCGCGTCCGCTCGGCAAGGCGCGCGCGCCATAGACGAGGGCGGCGAAGTCGTCGAGCGTGGCGCCGGTGGCATCGAACACCTTCGACAAGCTCTCGGTGCTCGGCCAGCGGGCCCGTCCGTCCTTCATGATCCGTTTCGAAGGATTGAACGTCGTCGAGTCCAATCCTGAGCGCTTTGCGAGGCCGGAAGCGGAGAGTCCGCGTTCGGCCGCCAATGTGTCTAACGCACGCCAGATATCTTCGTGTTTCATACCAGGAATCCCGGCTTGAGGGTTTTCAGCAGTTTACGCCCCGAGCTTCACGACTCGGTTTGTGAATCTCACGTTATAGGAAAGCCAACCAAAATAACTAGGAAAAAAGAGGAAAAATAAGGTTGCGGCGGAAAAAATTTTGTCGATTATGTTCCTAGTTTGTTCTCTAAGGCAAAAAGGAGCTGCCCCAAGTGTCCGTCGCTACCGCCACACCGCTCAAAAGCCAACCGTCCTCGCCTCGCCTGTCCCGCATCTTGTTCGAGCCGTTCAGGGATGCCGAGCAGGCCTGGTTCTGGACCTGCAATGCCCTGCGCGCCCGCCGCGATGGCGCCCGCTCCGAGGGCACCGGCGTCCGCCGGCCCTGCG
>CAIWAJ010000528.1:0-7267 GCA_903910565.1 uncultured Rhodospirillales bacterium | reverse complement strand
CCGACAGATTGGCCCGGAGCCACCAACTGGTGGTCAAATTAGGCCGCAGACTTTCGCAACAAGTCTATTCATCGGCCTTGGTCACCGATTTCAACGCCCCGCCGATGAAGGCCGAGAAAGCAAGGTAGGTGCCGCCGCTCACCTTATAGTAGCGGTGCTCCTTGTCGAACATGCGGGTAAAGGTGAAGACCACATCGTCCGCGTTGAAGTCGCGGGTCGGCTTGAAGGCGGCGTTGGACTGGAATTTCACCCCGCGCCGCAGCTTGAAGGTGTAGCGTAACCCATCCTCGGAGATCGCCCAGGACTCGGCCAAGGCCGGCTTCAGGCGGGAGCCGCCGATCTCCATCTCCACCAGCCGATCGGCGATCTGCTCGGAGACGTCGAAGCTGGTATTGGCCGTGCTGAGGGCTGAATTCAGCGCGTCAGGGCTGGCCTCGGAGCAGACAACCAACGTGTCCGCCCGCGCGCCCGCCGCGCCTAAAGTGAGCGCGACAACACTGGCAAGCAGGATTTGCCTGGGCATGACCGTCCCTCCAAGACTGAGGACGGGAGTGTCGGAGTGCGTCAGGTTCCGGTCAAGAGAGAAGGGTGTTCTTTTTGTGAACAAAAAGAACCAAAAAACGTTCTCGGACTTCGTTGCCGTTGGCGCACCGACGCGGGATGGCTGGAAGCGGTACGAACCAATCGGATGAAAGTTTTTTGCTTCTTTTTTTCAAAAAAGAAGCGCTTGCCTACCCTTCAAGGGTCATCGTGCAGGATCCGGTTCGCCGCACCCTGCAAGTCTTCGTACTGGCCAGATCGCAGCGACCACAAAAAGACTGCGAGACCGGCGCCTCCCATGACGATACTGAGCGCGATCAGCCCAAGCATGGCGTTCATCTTGTACCTCGGTTCAGTCGAAAACTATTGGCCATCACGATCAGCGACGAACTGGACATCGCGGCCGCGGCGACCCAGGGCGTGACGTAGCCGGCGATCGCCATCGGCAGGAGGATGGCGTTATAGGCGATGGAGAAGCCGATGTTCTGCCGCATCACCGTCTGGGCGCGCCGCGCCACGGTGATGATCTCGGCCACCGGCGCCAGGCTGTCGCCCTGGAACACCACGTCGGCGGTGGTCTGGCTGAGATCGGCGGCACTGGACGGCGAGGCGGAGACGTCGGCTGCGGCCAGGGCCGGGCCATCGTTGAGGCCATCGCCGACCATCAGCACGTGGCGCCCCTCGCCGCGCAGCTGCTCGACGAGCGCGATCTTGTCGGTCGCCTTCAATCCCGCCTGAGCGTCGGTGATCCCAAGACCGGCCGCCACCACGGCCACCGCTTCGGCCCGGTCACCGGAGGCGATGCGACAGGTGATCCCGAGTGCCTTGAGACGGGCGAGCGTCGCCGCCGCGGCCGGGCGCAGGGATTCGGCGAAGCGGAACACGACCGGCGGGAGGCCGGGCCGGGCGAGCCATATTTCCGGGCCCGAACTCGCTCCGTCCTGCACCCCGGCGAATTCCCGGCTGCCGAGGCGAACCCCGGCAGCCTCCATGCCGGCGCCGGGATGTTCGATCACCCCCTCGATCTGCGCCACCGGCCCGGCGGCGGCGGCGAGCGCGCGGGCGAGCGGATGGGTGCTGGCCCCGGCCAATGCGGCGGCCGTCGCCAGCGCCGCCGGATCACTGCCTGGCGCGAGCGCGAGGACGGGCAAGGTGAGCGTGCCGGTCTTGTCGAACACCACGGTATCGACGGTGGCCAGACGCTCGAGCGCAGTCGCCGACTTCAGTAGAATGCCGGCGCGGAACAGGCGCGAGGTGGCGATCACCTGCACCGCCGGAACGGCAAGCGCCAGCGCGCAGGGACAGGTGATGATCAGCACCGCGCAGGCGGTCAGCAGCGCCTCGCCGACGCCGGCGCCCGCGATGCCCCACCACCACAGGAAGGTGGCCAGGGCCGCGATATGAACGGTCGGCGCATAGCGCCGCGAGACACGATCGGCGAGCACCACGAACCGCCCCCGCCGCGCTTCCGCCGCCTCGATGAGGCGGACGCACTCGGCCAGCAGCGTCGCATCGCCCGCCGCGGTGGCGTTGACCGTCAACGGAGCGCCGAGGTTCACGGTTCCAGCAAAGACCCGCCCGCCCGGGCCGACCGCCACCGGCAGGCTTTCGCCGGTGACCAGGCTGGCATCGACCGAGCTATTGCCGCCGGTGACCACGCCATCGACGCCGATCCGCTCGCCGCTCGCCACGACCACCGTGGCGCCGGGGGCGATCGATTCCGGGGGCCGGCGGACGACGATGCCGTCGGGTTCGAGCACGGCGACATCGAGCAGCCGGAGCGTGACGAGCTGCGCGGCCGCCGCGCGGGCGCGGCCGCGGGCGAAGTGATCGAGAACGCGGCCGATGAGCAGGAAGAAGATCAGGGATACGGCGCTGTCGAAATAGGTGTGCTCACGGCCGGCGATGGTCTCGACCAGGCTCATCGAGGTGACCAGCACGACGCCGATGGAAATCGGCACGTCCATGTTGGTCCGGCCATGGCGCAGCGCGGCGAGAGCGGAGCGGAAGAAGGGCTGGCCGGCATAGGCGATCGCGGGCATGGCGATCAGCGCGGAGACCCAGTGCATGAGTTCGCGGGTTGCCGGCCCCATGCCCTGAACCAGGCCGGCCCAGACCGCGATGGAGGAAAGCATGACGTTGCTGGCGGCGAAGCCGGCGACGGCGAGCGCGCGGATCAACTGGCGGCCGGCCTTGTCGTCGGCGGCGGCCATGGTGGAGGCATTGTAGGGAATGAGCCGATAGCCGAGGCGCTCCACCGCGCCGATGAGGCGTTCGGCGCGGGTTTCCGGCCCCTCCCAAACCAGCCGCAGCCGCCGCGTGGTCATGTTGACGCGACCGGTCAGCAGGCCGGCTTCGCGCGCCAGCACGGATTCGATCAGCCAGACGCAGGCGCCGCATTGCAGGCCGTCCACGGCAAGAACGAGTTCGCGTCGGCCGTCGCGGTTCGTGGTGATGTGGCGCCCGAGGTCACAGCGCTCCGCACTCTCCGGCCGCGGCGCCCGCGCCGCGGGGTCAAGCACCCGTTCGGCGTAGTAGCGGCCGAGGCCGAGTGTCCCGATGGTGGCGAACGCCGCCTCGCAGCCGGCGCAGCAGAACCGGCGGTCGCTCGCCACCGCCTGGCCGCAATGGGCGCAGGCGGTGTCCGCGGCCTCGCCGGCAAACGATGCCGTGACGGCCGCGCCGCTCACCGGGCCGGGGCGACCGCGCGGGGCGCGGTATCGTGCGCGACCTCGCCGGGGAATGTGCTCAGCGCAATGTACACCATGGTGAAATTCACCGCCATCACGAGCGCGAGGCTACCCGCGACGACCCAGGGGTAGAAGCGCCAGGCGGATGCGGTCGGGGCTGCGATACTGGTCATGCGTGTTCTCCGGTCAATGTGTTGCGCGCCCGCCAGGGCCCATGAACACTGAGTGATAGGTCGTCTTTTCTCCGGTCACCGTGTTCCGCAGGGCAAAGGTGATGTCCTGCGACCCGTCGATCAGCCGGTTGGGGCGGGCAAAGACCAGGACACGGAAGGTGCCGACACTGTCGGCCTCCACCGGCAGGGTCAGCAACGGCTGATGCCCTTCGGTTTCCTCGGCGACACTCATCCCGGCGCCATCGACGCCGGCGGTGGAGAGCACGAAGTCGGCGGCTTCCTGCGTCTTGTTGGAGATCTTCACGGTGTAGCCATTGCGCAGGCTGCCATCGCGCACCGTGACGAACAGCGGCGCGCGGTCGCGCTGCACCGCGAGGTCGATCTGTGTCCGGTTCGCCATGGCGACAACCATGATGCCGAAGACGATCGTCAGCGCCGAGGCATAGATCAGCGTTCGCGGCCGGAACATGTGGAAGCGGTCGTACTGCCCGGTGGCGCGCGCCTTCTGGTGGGCCAGGGTGTCCCAGGTGATGAGCCATTTCGGGCTGCCGGTCCGCACCATGATGTCGTTGCAGGCATCGACGCAGAGGCCGCAATTGATGCATTCGAGCTGCACCCCGTCACGAATATCGATCCCGGTCGGGCAGACATGGACGCAGGCGTTGCAGTCCACGCAGTCGCCGAGCTTCGTCGGCGCATCCGGGACGCGCTTGCCGTGGCCACGCGGCTCGCCGCGCCAGCCCTGGTAGGTGACGATCAGGCTGTGCTCGTCGAGCATCGCGGCCTGGAAGCGCGGCCAGGGGCACATGTAGGTGCAAACCTGCTCGCGCGCCCAGCCGGCCAGCACGTAGGTGGTCGCGGTGAACAGGAAGGTGAAGATATAGACCGGCGATGCGGCGGTGCCGGCCCAGAACTGCCGGGTCACGGTGGGGGCATCGGCGTAGTACATGATCCAGGCGCCGCCGGTCCAGAACGCGATGCCGAGCCAGGCGCCGTGCTTGGCCGCCTTGCGCCAGATCTTGGCGAACGTCGTCGGGCCCTGGTCCCGCTTCATGCGCTCGTTGCGATCGCCCTCGACCCGACGCTCGATCCACATGAACAGGTCCGTCCAGATGGTCTGCGGGCAGGCGTAGCCGCACCACACGCGGCCGACCAGCGAGGTGACCAGGAACAGGCTGACCGCGCCGAGGATGAGTGCGCCGGTGAGGTAGTAGATGTCCTGCGGCCAGAACTCGATGTTGAAGAAACGGAACCGCTCATGGCCGATATCGAGCAGGACCGCCTGATTTGGCTGCCCCGGCCCGCGGTCCCACCGCACCCATGGGAGCGTGTAGTAGACGGTCAGGCAGAACACCAGCACGGACCATTTGAAGGTCCGTGCCGGGCCATGGACCGAGCGCGGATAGACCCGCACCCGGTCGGCGTAAAGGCCGGTTTCGCTCAGCTTCAGCTCCTGCGCGGACCGCGGAGCGACTTTGCCGGACTTGGTCATGGGATGCTACTCGCCGCCTCCGAGCGCGTGGACGTAGAGTGCCAGGCTCTTGATCGTGCCGGTATCAAGCCGGGCATTCCAGTTCGGCATCACACCCTGGCGCGGATTGGTGACCTGGGCCACCACCGCCTCGCGCGTGTCGCCGTAGAGATGCACCGCGCTCTTGAGCGACGGGCCGCCCACCTCGCGCTTGCCCTCGCCCTTGTCGCCATGGCAGGCGACGCAGTTCTCGGCGAAGATCGCGGCGCCCTTGGCCGCGGCCGGGCCGGGTTGGGCCTTGCCGTAGAGCGTCATCACGTAATCCGCCACCGCGCCGACTTCCTCGGGCTTGAGGATGCCGTCGGCGCCGAATTTCGGCATCACGCTGACCCGCGCGTCCGGGTGCGCGCTGCGAATACCGTAGGTGATGGTCTGCTGGATGTCGGCGAGCTTGCCGCCCCAGATCCAGCTATCCGACGCGAGCGTCGGATAGCCCGGCCGGCCTTCGCCGCTCGCCCCGTGGCAGGGCTGGCAGTTGTTGGCGAACGCGATGCGCCCGGCGGTGGTCGCCACCGCCATCAGCTGCGGGTCCTTGCGGACCTGCTCGATCGGGGTTGCGTTGACGCGGTCGAGCACCTTGGCCCGCTGGGCCTCCAGCGCCTTGACGTCCTCGGTCACCGACACGCGGGTGGAGTAACCGAACAGGCCGTGGAAATACCCGTGCAGGGATGGCACCGAAGGGTAGACGACGCAGAAGCCGGCGCCCCACACCATCGTGGCGATGAACGTCCAGACCCACCATTTCGGCAGGGGGGTGTTCAGCTCCTTCAACCCGTCCCACTCATGGCCGGTGGTATCGCGGCCGGAGTAGATGTCCTTTTCAATCTTGGTCGGCATGCGCGTTTCTCCTCAGCGATCGTCGTCGAGCGGGATACGGGCGTCACGCTCGAAGCGTGGCCCGCGGCCTGGCCAGAAGACGGTCACCATCAGAAGCGAGAAGACGATCACCATCATCAGTACGGAGTAGATCCGGAATGACAGGATGGTGTTGAGAATATCCACCATGATGCGCCCCTATTGCTGCAATTTCGCGGGTGTGGCGCCGGCGAGGTCCGCCATGGTCCCGAGCACCTGGAGATAGGCCACCAGCGCATCGAGTTCGGTCGGCTCGCCCGGAGTGCCGGCGACCTGCACCGCCTTGGGGTAGCGCTTCTGCACCGCATCGAAGTCGGCCGCCGCGTCGGCCTGCGCCATCAGGTCCTTTTTCGCGTTGGCGATGGCCTCGTCGGTGTAGGGCACGCCGACCACGCGGCTGGCGCGCAGGTGTTTCTCGATCAGCGTTGTCTCAAGCGGCGTTTCGGCGAGGAAGGCGTATTTCGGCATCAGGCTTTCGGGAACCAGCGCCTGCGGGTTCACGAGATGGCCATAGTGCCAATCGTTGGAATACTTGCCGCCGACGCGCGCCAGGTCCGGCCCGATGCGCTTGCTGCCCCACTGGAACGGGTGGTCATACATGCTCTCGGCGGCCAGGCTGTAATGGCCGTAGCGCTCCACCTCGTCCTTGAGGGCACGGATCTGCTGGCTGTGGCAGAGGTAGCAACCCTCGCGGATGTAGATGTTGCGGCCCATGAGTTCGAGCGGGGTGTAGGGCCGGATGCCCGACACCTTCTCGATGGTGGTCTCGATGGTGAATGTCGGGATGATCTCGACGATGCCGCCGACCGAGATGCAGATCAAAGTCAGGACCAGCATCAGGACCGCGTTTTTCTCGATTGTTTCTTGACGGATGAACATGGCGATTAGCCTCCCGCCACGGCGCTGTCGCGCCGTTCAGTTGTTGAGCTGCAAACGGTCATGATCAGGTTGTAGACCATCAGGACCGCACCACTGACGAAGGCCACGCCACCGAGCGCGCGGATCACGTAGTAGGGGTGCACCGCGTTGACCGATTCAGAGAACGAGTACTGGAGGAACCCGAACTGGTCATAGGCGCGCCACATCAGGCCCTGCATGATGCCGGCGACCCACATCGAGGTGATGTAGAGCACGATCCCCAGGGTCGCGATCCAGAAGTGCCAGGACACCAGCTTGATCGAATACAGGCCGCTGCGCTTCCAGAGGATCGGCACCAGATAGTAGATCGCGCCGAAGCAGATGAAGGCGACCCAGCCGAGCGCGCCGGAATGGACGTGGCCGATGGTCCAGTCGGTGTAGTGGCTCAATGCGTTGACCGAGCGGATCGACATCACCGGGCCCTCGAAGGTCGACATGCCGTAGAAACCGACCGCGGTGACCGAGAAGCGGAGCGCGGGGTCGGTGCGCAGCTTGTCCCAGGCGCCCGAGAGGGTCATCAGGCCGTTGATCATGCCGCCCCAGGAGGGCATCCACAGGAT
>CAIWAJ010000527.1:0-4369 GCA_903910565.1 uncultured Rhodospirillales bacterium | reverse complement strand
TCGGCATCAGGGCAAGCCCCGCGCTCATGCGCCAGCGATAGCGCCGGGGATGGTGCCCATCGCGGCGGCCTCGGCTTCCTCCGCCGCTTCGAGATCATCTGCGACGACGTGCAGATCGCGCTCTACTCGGACCGCTTCCGCCACGCGCCGCAGGGGTTGTTCGGCGGGGCGCCGGGAAGCACCGGCTATTGCGAGATCCTGCGCGACGGGGTGGTGATCCGGCTGAAATCCAAGGACAAGGCGCCGCTGCGCAAGGGCGACATCGTCACCATCGCGGTCGGCGGCGGGGCGGGATATGGCGAACCCGGACTGCGATCCGCCGGCTTGCGCGCGGCCGATCGGGCCGATGGCGCGGTGACCGCATTGCAGGACGCTTGACCCGATACGGCGGGACTTGGCACGGAGGGGCCATGCAGTGCCGCGCTCTGATTCTCTCCGGTTTCGTGCTGCTCGCCGCCCCCGCGCGCGCGCAGACCCTGCCTGCGACCGGCGTGTTGCAGGCGCCTTCCAAGACCGCGGCGCCGGCCGCCCCGCAGGTGACGCCGTTGAGCAATCCGCCGGCGCCGGCGCCACGCGCGGGGGTGCAGCAGGTGGCGCCGCTGGCCTCGCCATCGCTGCTCGGCAAGTCCGATCCCGGCAAGCCGCCGCCGGTGGTGCAGCCGCCCGCCAATACGCATGCGCAGAAGCCGCCGCCGGCGAAAGCGACCACCGCCAAGCCACCCGGCGGCAAAGCCCCGCCGGCTAAGCCGGGGGCCGCCGATCCGGCTGCGCCGGTGGCACCCGTTCCGGCCGCCCCGGCGCCCGCTTCCGCTTCCGCTCTCGCCACCGGCGCGGCCGCGGCAGCAGCGACCAGTGCCGCCGCCCAAAGCGCCGTGCGGCCGGCGGAGGGGGGGAAGGCGGCGCTGCCGCGCTGGGCGTCCCTGCGATCGGATGAGGTCAATCTCCGCACCGGGCCGGGCACGCGCTACCCGATTGAGTGGCAGTATCACCGTCGTGACTTGCCGGTGGAGATCGAACGCGAGTTCGATATCTGGCGGTTGATCGTTGATCAGGACGGCGTGAAGGGATGGGTGCATTCGGCCACCCTGGTCGGGCGTCGCAGCTTTGTGGTGCGGGGCAAGGAGCGGGTGCTGCGCAAATCCGCCGCCGAGGATGCGGCGGCGGTGGCGGTGCTGAAGCCCGGCGTGGTCGGGCGGATCCGCTCCTGCGAGGCGGGCAAGGCCTGGTGCGAAATGCAGGTAGGCGAGTATCGCGGCTGGCTGAAGCGCGAGGATATCTGGGGGGTCTACCCCAACGAGGCGGTCAACTGATCTCGACGGCTACGGAACAGCGCGCGGCTTGAGGGCGCGATAGCCATCGAGGGCGGTGGCGGTATCGGTGGGGTTGAGTTCTTCGCGCAGCACCTGGCCGGCCTGGGCGGTTTCGCCGGCGAGGGCGAGGGCGACGGCGAGGTTGTCACGCACCTTGCGGCCGCCGGTGCCGGCGTTGGCGAGTTGGTTGAGCATCACCGCGCCTTCCTGGGGCCGGCCGGAGATGGCCAGCGACAACGCCAGGTTCTGCTGCGCCGAGGCGAGCCCGGGGTTGACCGTGAGGGCCTTGCGATAGGCCTCCTGCGCTTCGGCGTGCTTGCCCTGGATGTCCCGCGCGACGCCGAGATTGTTGAGCACGGCGGTGTTGCCGCTTTCGCGCTCGGCGACCAGGGCGAAATGGGTCTCCGCCTCGGCGACATTGCTGGCGAGGAGTACCTTGCCGAGCCCGGTGTGGGCCTCGGTATTCCCTGCATCAACTGCGATGGCGCGGCGGAAGCTTGCTTCGGCGGCAGCGGTATTGCCGGCCTGCACGTTCGCCTTTCCCTGCCGCAACAGCGCTTCGAGGTTGCGCGGGTCCGACTTCAGCGTGTTGTCAAGGACCTGGAGGGCGACCTGCGGCGATCCGGAGCTGAGCGCCGCATCGGCGATTCGGAGGTTGGAGCTGCCAGCCGTCTGCGTCGGCGCGCCGCAGGCCGAGAGGGCGGAGAGCAGGAGGGGGACGGACAACCAACGCATGTCTGGGCAACGCATCTGGGGGTACTCATTTGCTGAAGATACGCATCGCCTGCAAAACTGCCGGGCCCCCTACAATCATGAACATGGTGGGCAGGATGAAGAGGATCATCGGCAACGTAAGCAGCACCGGCAACTTAGCGGCCTTCTCTTCGAATTGCGTTAAGATCTCCTGGCGCATCTCAGCCGACAAGACACGGAGCGCCTCAGCGAGCGGCGTGCCGTACTGCATGGTTTGTTGCAGCGTGGCGACCACGCGGCGGACCTGCGGGATACCGGTGCGCTCGCCGAGATTGTCCAGCACGGCGTGGCTGTCGGTGCTGATCTGGAACTCGCCGGCGGTCAGCATCAGCTCGTTGGCAATGGCGGGATGGGCGCCGTGGATCTCGGCGCCGACGCGCTGGATCGCCGGCTCCAGGCTGAGGCCGGATTCGGCACACATTACGAGCATGTCGAGCGTGTCGGGCAGCCCGTCGGCGATCGCCTTCTGGTAGCGCTTGCGCAGGCTGCGCACGAAATAGTCAGGGGCGAGCAGCCCGCCGACGGCGCTGGCGGCAAGGATCATGTTGCGCACCAGAGAGTCGAGCTCCCAGCGATGCAGCACGATGAACAGCATCAGCGGCAGTCCGACCGCGAGCATCAGCTTGGCTGCGACAAAGGCGCCGACCGCGTTGCGGTTGCGGATACCCGCACCCTCAAGGCTCTTCTGCACCGCCTCGACGGTCTGCCCCGATACGACGCCGCTTTTGAGAATCCCCTGGCCGAGATTGGACAGCATCTTCACCGCATCGCGCGGATCGACCGTCGGCTTGACATCGGTCGCGCCGCGGGCGGCACCGCCGCCGGCCAGGGACTGCAGGCGTACCGTCGCGCGCTGGTCGCGGCTCACGTTGCGCATCATGAAGCCGGCGACCCCGAACAGCGTCAGCGAGACGCCGAAACCGATCTTGAGTGCCGCCATGCCGATCATGCGAGCGCCTTTTCGATAATGGTGCGCATGATGAAGGCACCGATGCCGAGCATCACGCAGGCGGCGGCAAGGATCATGTTGCCGGTGGGGTCGGTGAACAGGATGCTGATGTAGCTGGGATTGAGGAAGTAGAGCGCGCCGGCGGCCAGGACGGGCAGACAGCCGAGGATCAGCGCGGTCGTGCGGGCCTCTGACGCCAATGCTCGGCCACGCGACTTCAGTGCCATGCGCTTGCGCACGATGCCGCCGAGGTTATCAAGTGTCTCACCGAGGCGCCCGCCGGTCTGGCTTTGCAGGGTGAGCGCGGTGGCGAAGAAGCGGAATTCGGTGATCTCGTTGCGGTCAGCCATGGATTTGAGGGCCTCGGAGATCGGCGTGCCGATCGCGAGATCGCCGGCGACGCGAGCGAACTCGACCGACGAGGGTTCCGGGCTCTCCTTGGCGACGATGCGGATTGCCTCGGTCAGCGGCACGCCAGCGCGCACGGAACGGACGATCATCGAGAGGCAGTCGGGGAATTGGCCATAGAGTTTGGCGCGACGGCGCAGCACCATCATGTTGAAGATGGTGCGGCTCCCCATCACCCATATCGCCGGCATCGAAACCCAGCCGGAAGGGCCGATGATGCCGATGATCACGCCCGAGATGAGGCGCGCCACCACGAGAACAATCAGCAATACCATCCACCACTTCAGCGGATATTGCTCCGGGCGGTCCGCCTCGAAGCCGAAGATGCGCGCGGCGCGGTCGGTGGGCGAGTTGGCCTTCTCGGGCTCCGCGTTGCGGATAACCCGCACCGGCTCGATCTTGCGCATCCGCATGTGCGGCGCCGTGGCAGTCTGGAAGCGCTGGCGCAGCCGCTCCTGGCGCGACTGGCCGGTGACGACCAGGAACGCAGTGAAGCCGAGGCCGCTGAGCCCGACGAAGGCGAACAGGAGGAGGAGCGGGAGATGGTTCATGGCGGCTAGAGGGTCTCCTCCAGCGCCGATGCCCAGGCCCGGTCGAGCCCGAAGTAGGAGATGCGCGACTGGAAGGCCGGGCGGGCATGGACCGTTTTGTAGTGGCCACGCAGGCGGCCGTCGGAGCCTTCCCCGTCGATATGGAACTTGAAGATGTCGTTGAGCAGGACGATGTCGCCTTCCATGCCGCACACCTCGGTCACCTGGGTGACACGGCGGCCGCCGTCGCGCTGGCGCTCGACCTGGACGATGAGGTCGACCGCCGAGACGATCTGGGTACGAATGGCCGACAGCGGCAGGCCCATCGAGCCCATCTGCACCATGTTCTCGATACGGATGACCGCGTCGCGGGTGTTGTTGGAGTGGATGGTGGACATCGAGCCATCATGGCCGGTGTT
>CAIWAJ010000526.1:0-5418 GCA_903910565.1 uncultured Rhodospirillales bacterium | reverse complement strand
GTCTGCGCCGATGACGAGGAAATGGTCCGCGAGGCCGACCGCATCGCTTCCGAGCATGTGCAGGTGATGACGCGGGACCCCGAGTCTTTCCTCGCCAACATGAAAAACTACGGCGCCCTCTTCCTCGGCCCGCGCACCAATGTCTCCTACGGCGACAAGGTGATCGGCACCAACCACACGCTGCCGACCAAGAAGGCCGCGCGCTACACCGGCGGCCTCTGGGTCGGCAAGTTCCTGAAAACCGTCACCTATCAGCGCGTGCTGACCGATGAGGCCGCGGTGCTGATGGGCGAATACTGCTCGCGCCTCTGCATGCTCGAAGGCTTCGCCGGCCATGCCGAGCAGGCCAATATCCGCGTGCGCCGCTATGGCGGCCGCAACGTCCCCTACGCGACGGCGGTGGAATGATGCTGCCCGCGAAGGTCAACTTCCGGCTCGACGGCAAGCGGGCCCTGGTCACCGGCGCCGGCCGCGGCATCGGCCTCGCCGCCGCGGCCGCCCTGGCCGATGCCGGGGCAGCCGTGACGCTGGCCGCCCGTAGCACCGACGAGATTGAAGCCGCCGCCGCCGCCATCCGCGCCGCAGGTGGCGTGGCCGAGGCGATGGTGCTGGATGTATCCGATCTCCCGGCCGTCACCGCCGCACTCGCCGGCCAGTCCTTCGACATCCTGGTCAACAACGCCGGAACCAACCGGCCGCAACCCTTCCTCGATGTCAGTATCGAGAATTACGACGCCATCATGTCGCTGAACGTCCGTAGCGCCTTCTTCGTCGCCCAGGCCGTGGCGAAGGGGATGGTGGCCGCCGGGCGCGGCGGCTCCATCATCAACGTCTCCTCCCAGATGGGCCATGTCGGCGCCGCCAACCGCTCCGTCTACTGCGCCTCGAAATGGGCGATGGAGGGGATGACCAAGGCCATGTCGGTCGAACTCGGCCCCCACCGCATCCGCGTCAACACGCTCGGCCCAACCTTCATCGAGACGCCACTGACCAAGCCGTTTTTCGAGAACGCCACCTTCCGCGACAGCGTGCTGTCCAAAATCAAGCTCGGCCGCATCGGCCAGGTCGAAGACCTCACCGGCGCGATCGTCTTCCTCGCCTCGGACGCCTCCGCGCTGATGACCGGCTCGGCGCTGCTGGTCGATGGGGGATGGACTGCGGACTGATCAGCCCTTGATCAACACGATCGCCTCAACCTCGGTCGAGATATTGCCGGGCAGGCTCCCCATTCCCACCGCGGAACGCGCCGGCCGGCCATTCTCGCCGAACACCTCGACGAACAAATCGGTACACCCGTTGATCACCTTGGGATGGTCAGCGAATCCCGGTTCGGCGTTGACCATGCCGAGCACCTTGAGAATGGTATCCACCCGGTCCAGCGAGCCCAGCGCCGCCTGCATGTTGGCGATCAGGTTGAGCCCGCATTGCCGCGCCGTCTTATAGGCCTGCTCCACCGTCAGCGCCGAACCAACCTTGCCGGTCATGCTCGTGCCATCCGGCAGCCGCGGGCCAACGCCGGAGAGGAACAGCAGCCCGCCGCCGATCCGCCACGGAACATAATTGCCGCCCGGCTTGGGCGGCGGGGGCAGGATCAATCCAAGCTCAAGAATTCTGGCGTCCGCGCTCATGGTGTTGCTCTCCGTTCGACTTCAGAACCGCATCGACAAAGCAAGCGAGCCGAACTGATGCAACCCGCCCTTCTGCCCCTTGAACTCCTCGGACTGCAGCACGTGCGTGTAGCTCAACCGCGCGCTCCCCAGCAGCACCGCGAACCCGGCGAACCCCTCGCCGACGACCGCGTCATGGTGAACATGCAGGCTCTTGGAAAACAACGTGCCATCCAGCGTCGCGTCCCGCAGCACGCCCCGCCCATCCGCGCCGGCGAACACGTACCAGCCAACCTCCTTGCGCGCCTGGAACGCATCGCCGCCGGAGGGGGCGGGGCGCGGCCGCACCACGCCATAGTCGGACTCAAGCCCCTGCCCGAGCCGCAACGTCACCCCGGTCTGCGCGTAGGTGCGCAGCGTGCCGAGCCCCGCGGTGAGTTCCGGCAGAAAATCGGTCTCGATCCCGCCGCCCTGCCACATCTTCACCCGGTAGGTGCGCGAGGAGGTGATCTGCACCACCGGCTCATCCGGCAACTGGCTGCCCCAGCCCCGATTGCCGCGCTGGCCAATCAGATCATGGAACCCGTTCTGCACCTGCTCGCCCAGCGCCGACGGCCCCATCACGCCGATGCCGGCCGAGAACACGCTGCGATGGCCAGGGGTGTCGGACATCAGCCCGAACGTCCCCATCAGCACGCCGGCATAGGGCCGGTCCCCCCGCGGCGGAACCGCCACCCCCGTGTTCGACGGGGTGTAGATCTGCTGCGTGATGTCAATGGTATAGCGCCGCTGCCCATCGCCCCACAGGCTACCCGCCAACCCATCGAGGATCGGCGGCAAAACCCCGGTCGGTGACGCGTAGCCCAGGCGCAACCCATTGGTGTAGTAGCGGTCGGTCAGTCCCGCGGAGCTGATTGACGCATTCTCGTCCTGCAACGTCCAGATCGCCGCCGGGTCCGGCGGCAACGGCGCCGCCCCCGCGGGCCGCACCGCGCTCAGCGCCGTCAACGTGGTGGCAAGTCCAGCCGCAACGATCCGTCTCATGCGTTTCCACTCCCCCTCGGACCCAATCAGTAGCCCTTTGCCGAGCGCTGCGAAACCCATGACGCTGGATCAATCGTCTACCATCGCCGCCACACGCCGCCAGCCGATCGAACGCCGCGGCGGCAAGGCCCGCCGCCCCGCCACGCGCTCGACGATGAGGCGCAGATCCTCAACCGACTCCGCCCGCAGTGCCGCCTCGGCGAACACCTGCTCCAGCACGTCCTGCTGCGCGTGACTGCCGCCAAGCCGGTACATCCCGCCAATCGCCGGCCGCATCAGCGCCACCGCCTCCGCCGCCCGCCCGGCCCGCAGCGCCACCAGCGCCTCGCAGATCGGCACCGCATAATCGCGCACAATCGGCGCCATGGTGCCCGCCCCGGCGCCGAACGCCCGCATCCCCGCGATCATCCGCTCCGCCGCCTCGCCCCGCCCCGCCGCCGTCAGCGCCATCACCCAATGCGGCAAGGTAAAGCCCGACAGGCAATCACCGATCCGCCCTTCCGCCTTGTCCGCCAGCTCCCCCCAGCGATCGCCGACATCAACGCCCAGCCGCTCCAGCCGAAACAGCATCGCCGCCGCGTTCTGCACATCGATGTAGATATCGGGTTGCGCCACCACCATCGGCGAATTGAGGTTGCGAAACCGCGTGTCATACAGCGCCAGCACCGCCCCCGTGTCGCCCTGCTCCAGCTTGTAGAGTGCGGCGTGCCACCACAGATGGTGCTGCAAATTATTGCCGCCCTCCCAGTTCGGCGCCAGGTCCGCCAGCCACTGCAACCCCTCCGACCGCCGCCCCTGCATTTCCAGCACATGCGCCACCGCGTGCGCCGCCCACAAATCCCCCGGATCGATCTCGATCGCCCGTCGCCCCGCCGGCTCGGCCGCCAGCAGGTTGCCCGCCTCCTCCTGCGCGAAACAATAGCAGCCCAGCATCGAGCCAAACGCCGCCCCATCCGCCGCCGACCACGCCGGCATCACCCGCTCCACCGAGGCCGCCATGTCCTGCGGCCGCCCGAGCCAGAAATTGACGAAATGCGCCAGCCGGAACGCGATCACATCGCGCGGATGCGCCGCCAGGATATGCTCCCAGATCTCCACCGCCCGGTCGAGCTCCCCCGCCACCCACGCCGCCAGCGCCTCCACATGCGCCCGCTCCCGCGGCGTCGCATGCGCCGTCAACCGCCGCGCCGCCGCCTCCGACTTCGCCGCCAGATGCACCACCGACTGCTTGTAGGCCAGCATGGTGAAATACCCCTGGACGCAATGCGCCAGCCCGAACTCCGGGTCCTCCACCAGCACCGCCTTCAGCCGCTGCGGCACATCCAGCCGGTATTTGAGATACCCCGCCACCAGGTGATCAAAGGCCGAAGCCGCCGCGTCCGACGCGGTCGTGATAACAATCCCCTGGGCATCGTGGCGCATGAACGTCTCCCGTGAATGGCGATCCTCTGATGAAACCCCGGGCCGGCCGATGCGTTACACGTCCACCCAATCCCCCCCGGCCCGCCGCGACGCCAGCGCCGCCTCGACAAACGCCAGCCCCGCCTCGCCATCCCGCGCCGTCGGGAAATCCAACGCCAGCGGATCGGCCGCCTGCCCGGTGATGCACGCCGCAATCGCCTCCGCCGCATCGCGATACAAATTGGCGAACGCCTCCGTCAGCCCCTCCGGATGCCCGCGCGAAACCCGCAACACCCGCGCCGCCGGCGGCAGCAAATCGGCATCCCCCCGCGCCAGCCGCTGCATCGGGCGGCCATTCAGCGCCAGTTCCAGGTGGTTGTTATGCCGGTGCGTCCACGCAATATGCCCGAGCGATCCATACACCTTCAGCGTGATATCGTTCTCCGTCCCGGCCAGCGCCTGGCTCGCCGTCAGCGTGCCGCGCACCCCGCCCTTCAGCCGGATCAGAAACGCCCCGTAATCATCCACCTCCCGCCCCGGCACGATCGCCCCCAGATCGGCCGCCAGCCGCACCAGCGGAAGCCCCGTCACATAGCACACGAGATGATGCACATGCGTGCCGATATCGCCCAGCACCAGTGACGGCCCGCTGCGCCCGGCATTGAGCTTCCAACGCAGCTTGTCCGTCAGCACCCCCTGCTCCACCGCGGTGCTCATGCCGGCCTGCAGATACTCCACCTGCACCGCCCGCACGTCCCCGATCGCCCCGGCCGCCACCATCGCCCGCGCCTGGCGGATCATCGGATACCCGGTATAGGCGTGGGTGAGGCAAAACACCTTCCCCTCCGCCGCCGCCACAATCGCCGCCGATTCCGCCCGCGTATTGGTCAGCGGCTTGTCGCAAATCACATGCACGCCGGCGCCAAGCGCGGCCATGCACTCGTCATAATGCCGGTCATTCGGCGTCATGATCGCCACCGCGTCCAACCGCTCCGCCGCCAGCATCGCCCGCACATCCGTGTAGGGCGCAATCCCCAGCTCCTCCGCCCCCACCCGGCACCGCTCGGGGTCCGACGACAGCACCCCGGCCACGATCTCATACCGCCGGTCCAGCAACGCCGCGGCGCGATGCACCGGCCCGATGAAACTCCCCGGCCCACCGCCGATAACGCCGAGGCGAAGCTTGCGGCCGAGGGCGGCGAAGGCTGAGGTCATATCAGAAACCCAATCCACGAACCGAGAAGACAGGAAAGCGCTTCTTTTTTGAAAAAAAGAAACAAAAAACTTGGCTCTATTCTCGTATTCTATGCGTAGGTCTGAATTGCGGCGTTGAGACATGCTCTTGGTGTTGGGTTGAGGCGGATGG
>CAIWAJ010000525.1:0-1899 GCA_903910565.1 uncultured Rhodospirillales bacterium | reverse complement strand
GTTCCTGGTGATCATGGACATCGCGGTCAAGCAGAAGGTGCAGGCGCTCTACAAGCGCGCCTATGACGAGGTGATCGGCCCGCGCTATGCCACCTCCGCTCCGCCGCCCGGGGTGACACCCGAGAAATACGCTCGCCAGCACGCCGCGGTTGAGTACCTCACGGACCATTTCCACGAGGCCCCCGTGTGGATTGTCGTCTGCCAGGAGGATGGCGCGGCCACCCCCGGCCGCACCGCCGGCGCCTCGGTCTATCCGGCGGTGCAGAACATGCTGCTGGCCGCCCGAGCCCTCGGCCTCGCCTCGACGCTCACCACCCGCCACACCATGTTCGCCGCCGAGGCGGACGCCGCGATGGGGCTGCCCCCCGGAGTGAACTCCTACGCGATCCTGCCGATCGGCTACCCCATGGGCAAGTTCGGCCCGGTCGGCCGCGCCGCGCTGGAGAAGGTGGCGTTCGCCGAGACCTGGGGAACACCCTACGGCACGTAGATCATCTTCCGCGTCATCCCGCCGTCGACCACGAACTCGGCGCCGGTGATGAAGCCGGACTCCGGCCCGGCGAGGAAGGCGGCCATCGCCGCGATGTCCTCGGGGATGCCGACCCGTCCGGCGGGATGCTGGGCGTGGTCGGCCTCACTCAGCGTGCCATCTTTGCCATTGATCCAGCCCGGGCTGATGCAGTTCACCCGCACCTCCGGCCCAAGGCTCGCGGCCAAGGCGTGCGTGAGCGCCAGCAGCCCGCCCTTGGAGGCGCTGTAGGCCTCGGTATCCGGCTCCGACATATGGGCGCGCGTCGAGGCGATGGCGATGATGCTGCCACGTGTGGCGCGCAGCAATGGTGCGGCGGCGCGGGCGAGCAGGAAGCCGCTTGTCAGATTGGTGGTCAGCACCCGGTTCCAGTCGGCCAGCGTGAGGTTTTCCAACCGGCGATTTGCCGAGATCCCCGCGTTGCAAACCAGCGCATCAAGCCGCGCCAACCGTGCGATGGCGCCGTTGACCGCGGCTTCGTCGCCGACGTCGATCACCTCCGATCGCCCGCCGAGTTCGTCGGCAAAGGCTTCGACCTCCGGGTTCACATCGGCCAGCACCACCGAATATCCGTCCGCCCGGAACCGCCGGGCAGGGGCGCGCCCGATGCCGCCGGCGGCGCCGGTGATGAAGGCGGTACGGCTCACCCGATCGCCTGCATCACCAGGCCGATAAAGTCATTCAGCGCCGCCATATCGATCCAGCGCAGCACGGCCACGAGGTCATTGGCAGGGTCGATCCAGGTGACATTGCCGCCGGCGCCGATGCCGAAATAGCTGGCATGGCTGGCGTTCGATTTGTAGACGCCGTTCGGGTTGAGCCACCACAACAGCCCATAATCGGACTTGATGGCGCAGGGCGTGGTGGAAAGCGCCACCCAGCCCGCCGGCAGCAGGCGCGCCCCGTTCCACACCCCGTCATTCAGCATCAGCCGCCCGATCAGCGCCTGGTCCTCGGCGTGGATGCGAATGCCGCCACCCCAGTGCCCGCCGCCCGAGACGGAGTTCATGCGCTTGCCGTCGATCTCCACGTCCGACGTGCTGTAGCCCTCCCAGCGCCAGGCGTCGCTGCCGCCGAGCGGGCCAAGGATGCGTTCGGCGAAAACCTCCGGCAGCGGCCGGCGGAAGCGGCGGAGCAGGGCGTAGCTCAGCGCGTTCACCCGTACGTCATTGTATTCCCAATAACTTCCCGGCGCCTGCAGCGGCCGCGCGTCGCCCTTGCGATGGGCCGCGGCACCGGCAAACTCGCTGGCCAGCGACCGATAACGGTCGATCCGGTCGGCCTTGCCGAACAGCGTGCCCTCCCATTCCGAGGTCTGCTGCAACAAATGCCGCCAGGTGATGGCACCGTTATGCGGCCCGCTGAATTCG
>CAIWAJ010000524.1:0-6056 GCA_903910565.1 uncultured Rhodospirillales bacterium | reverse complement strand
CGCTGGATCGCCGAACCGCTGCGGCTGTTCGATTGCTGCCTGGTGTCCAACGGCGCGGTGGCGATCATCGTGACCTCGGTTGAACGCGCGCGCGATCTCAAGCAGCCTCCGGTCCATGTGCTCGGCTACGCCCAATGCGCGCCGGGCGACAATGCCAGCACCGCGCGCCATCCGGGCGTGGAGACCGGGGCCAAGCGCTCCGGCGAGGCGGCGTTGCGCATGGCCGGCATCACCCGCGCCGATATCGGCTCCTGCCAGCTCTATGACTGCTACACCTACACCGTGCTGGTGACGCTGGAGGATTACGGCTTCTGCGCCAAGGGCGAGGGCGGCCCCTTCGTGGTGGATGGCAAGCTGGGGCCGGGCGGGGCGTTACCGACCAACACCGGCGGCGGCCAGCTCTCCGGCTACTACATGTGGTCGTTCACCCCGATGTCCGAGGCGATCGTGCAGGCGCGCGGGCAGGCTGGCGAGCGTCAGGTGGCCAACAAGGATTTCATGCTGGTCAGCGGCAATGGTGGTATTCTCAACTACCACTCGACGCTGATTTTCAGCCCGCATGCTGGCGGGGGGTAGGAAGGAAGCGGTTCTTTTTTGATAAAGGCCGGGAAATCGGGATTGTTTTGATATCGAAATAATATAGGCATGCGTAAGTGCCCGCGCGTGCGGGGGGCATCGGCCGGGCGCTGGGCCGGGCGGCGGGCCGGGCGCGGGGGGCGTGGCGGGACGGTTTGGGTGCGGCGATGCGGCGGGGGGTAGCGCGAGACCGAGTCCGGGTGCGCGTCGGCACGATCGCGGCCGGAGCGGCGGCGATGTCACGGAGAAGGCGGGCCTCGACGCGGGTGAGCTCGGCCATCACGCGGGCATGGAGGCGGCGGTCGGGGTGGCTGGCCGGGAGGTCGGCGATATCGCTGAAAAGACGGTCCAGCAAGGCCATCAGCAGGCGCACGACCGCCAGCGCGGCCGCGAGGCCGGTGGGGTGCGATGACGCGGGCCTGGTGGATGACACGGGGGGGCTCCTGGTTGACCAGCCCGCACTATCGTCTATGTCACCAAAATTGTCAAGGTCTTTTTGCCGGTTGACGACTCTTTTTTCCTGACTTCCCGCCGCGGCCCGACGTCAGCTCGTCGCCAACCATCTCTGCGCGTTCGTCTCCGCTCCCGATGGCAGTGGCGCATCCGGATTGCCGATCCAGGCGATGGTGTCGCCGATCGGCGATGCGCGGCCGAGGTCGCGCAGCAGCAGGTGCCAGCCATTGGGATATAGCCCGACCCGACCCGCCGGCAGGGCCGCCCAGGTCGCCTTGGTGGCCTCGGGCGGGACGATCTCGTCCCGCGCGCCGTAGAGGAACAGGGACGGCGCGGTGAAGCTGGCCGCCGCCGCCTGGGCGGCATCCATCAGGTCGGCCAGCCCGCGCACCGCGTCGACCCGCGTCGAGGTGATGGTCAGGGGATCGCGGGTCAACCGCCGCAATGCGTCATCATTGTCGCTGGCGTAGATTTGCACGGTCGGCGGCGGCCCGGTCAGCTGCAACCCCGGCGCCACGGCGCCGGAGACCCAGAGCAGGGCGCGCATGAACGGATTCATCCGCCCGCGATTCCACACCGCCGGCGCCAATAGCACGTAGCCGTCGACATCCGGGCGCTGCAGGCCGGTGGCGAGCAGCATCAGCACCGCTCCACCCATGCTTTCGCCCATCAGGATCACCTTGGTGCCGGGATGGAGCGCGCGCAGCGCCTGCGTCATATCGGCGGCATCATTCACCAGCGCCGCGCTGCCCGGCCAAATGCCGCGGCCCGGCGCCTCGCCGAAGCCGCGCTGGTCCGGCGCGTAGACGGCGATGCCGGCGGCGGCGAAGTGCGGCGCCGGCATTTCCCAGGCGTCGCGGCTGTCGTTGAACCCATGCAGGGCCAGCACCACCGCCCGCGGCGCGGCCTCAGGCCGCCATGCCCGGAATGGCAGCCGGGCGCCGTCCCGCATGACGAACACGTCGTTCGACACCATAGGCGCGGTGATGGCCGGGCCAGGCGGGAAGGCCGCGGATACGCAGCCGCCAAGCAGGGACGCCGCACTGGCCAATAAAAGACCGCGGCGGGAGGGGCCGACATGGCTGGAAAACCCGGGCATGGTAACATGGGTACCACGCGGGCGCCCCCCTCGGAAATCCCCTATACGGCCGGGTCGCCGCGATGGGCCGGCGCCGGCCCATGCGGCGCGAGGAAGCGCTCCTTTTTTGAAAAAAAGGAGTAATATCCTGTCCACTTGAGACCCCGAAAAACGAAGAGAAGGCAAGGCAAGCCGAAGGAAGCACTTCTTTTTTGAAAAAAAGAAGCAAAAAACTTTCATTCCAATGGCTTGTACCACTCCCACTTCCTGGGAGGCACGCCAACGGCAACGAAGTCAGGAAAAGTTTTTTTGGTTCTTTTTGTTCACAAAAAGAACGCGCGCCCTTGCAGCTTCATCATGTCTTGCTGGGCTGAGTGCCGCGCTCGCTGCCGGCGGATACGATGCGTTCAGGCCTACGCATGCCCCGCGGTCGATGATAGGGTCACGGAGGATGAAGGCGGGGCGAAGGGGAGGCCATGGAACTGTTTCATAACCCGACGGTAGCCTGGTTCTATTTTCCGCCGGTGCTGCTTGCGATGGCGCTCGAGGCGGCGCTTTACAGCCACCAGAACCACCGTTTCCCATGGAAAGACAGCCTCGCCTCCCTGCTGGTGATGGCCGGCCATACGTTGGCCGGGGCGACGAGCAATACCTTGATCACCACGGGGCTGGCGGTGTTGGTGTGGCATTACCGGTTGATGACCGTCGATCTCGGGGTGTGGTGGCATGTCGCGCTGCTGTTCCTGCTGGTCGATTTCGCGTATTATTGGTACCATCGCTGTGCGCACCGGGTGCGCGTGATGTGGGGCTCGCATAGCGCGCATCATTCGCCGAATGAGATGACATTGTCCGGCGCGTACCGGCTGGCGTGGACGCCGGTCCTGTCGGGAAGCTGGCTGTTCTATCTGCCGCTGGTGTGGCTCGGCTTCGATCCCGCCTGGGTGTTTGGCGCGGTGAGCCTCAACCTGCTGTATCAGTTTTGGCTGCACACCACGTTCATTCCGCGGCTCGGCGTGCTGGAATGGGTGATCACCACGCCGTCGTCGCACCGCGTGCACCACGCCAGCAACCCCGAATATCTCGATCGCAACTACGGCGGCACGCTGATTGTCTGGGACCGGCTGTTCGGCACCTACGTGCCGGAGGACCCCACCGTGGCGATCCGCTATGGGCTGGTGCATCCGAACACATCGAGGAACCCCTTCGTCATCGTTTTTCGCGAGTTCCATTTTTTGCTGCGGGATCTGCTGGAGGCGCGCAGTTGGCGCGATCGGGTGCTGTATCTGTTTGCGCCGCCGGGCTGGCGACCGACGCCGCGGGACCGGTAGCGGGATTCGAAGTGCGTTCTTCTTGTAAAGAAGAAGGTTAGCACCCTGTTCGCCGGAGACGTCCAAAAGCGAAAAGGAAACAAGTGCTTTTTTTGAAGAGTAACTGAGTATTTTCGTTCACAATATGCGTGCCTCATCTAGCCGTTCGAGGAATTTTACCAACAACAACGCGTGAATAAAAAGTTTTTTTGGTTCTTTTTGTTCACAAAAAGAACACACTTCTCTTATTCGCTCGCGTCTTTGACTCCATACAAAAACGAACCGACGTGATCCGCGCATTCGGATTCTCAAGCAAACGGAGAATTGCGCCTGTTTTTCGAAAAGAGGGCGCTTCCTTCCGCGACCATCACGCCATTCCCAGCAGGGATTGAGTAGATTCCGGCCCTCGAAGGCCGATCGCCGCCGCTGATAGGGTTCGGGGGTCGGAAGCCGCAGACAGAGCCGCTTCCGCCAAAACTGGACGATGGAGTCGGGCCGGCCGTCTGGCGGGGTTCGCGACCTCCGGAGGAAGTATGGCCAATCCTGTTCCGATTTACCCGCCCTCGCCATGTCGGGCCGCTCTCGCGGCGATCCGGCATTCCGGCGGATCGCTGGAGCGCTGCTTCAGCGTTCGCATTCTGCGGCCCGACGCGACGACCGGCCTGAAGCGGGCGCAGGTCATTCTGTCGGACGGGACGATCTGGAAGACGCTGACCTATGGACCGGACGGCAACGGGGACACGGTTCCCTAGGCCAAGAAGCAATATTTCGAAATGCTCACGAGAGGTACTCTTGCGACATGACTCAGCGAACACCGGCCAAGACATCGGGCGATGACTATAGCGCCGGAGGCGGCGCGCCGAGCGACCGTCCACCGCACCGCACGATGGCGGCGACGGCAAATCCGGCCCCGTTGGCGGGCCAGGATGGGGCCGAAGCGGGGCCGGGGGAACGCACACCCTGGTTGTCGTTCATGGCGCGGCATTTGTTCGACGATGTCGATCCCGCGACGTTGGCCCGCGACGGTGAAGGCCCGCCGGTGGCGCCGGGGTAGGCGGGCAGCCGCGCCCATCCCTGGCGCGGCGGCTACGGGACGATCGAGATCGCACGATGCGGAACGGCCGGTTGGTCGCCGTTCCGCGCTGGCGCGCCTGACGCGCGCCGTCACAGCTGGAGAGACACATGGACAACAATGACGCAGCGCGCCGTGGGACCTGCCCGGTGATCCACGCGAGGCCGACCGCCGCGCGGCTGGGCACGCGCTCGAACCGGGATTGGTGGCCGAACCAGCTCAACCTGCGCATCCTGCATCAGGAGCCCCGCGATTCCAGCCCGATGGGCCCGGGGTTCGATTACCCGCAGGCATTTGGCGAACTCGACCTCGCGGCGGTGAAGCAGGACCTCTTCGCGCTGATGCGGGAGTCGCAGGATTGGTGGCCGGCCGATTACGGCCATTACGGCCCGCTCTTCATCCGCATGGCCTGGCACGCCGCCGGCACGTATCGCACCGCCGATGGCCGTGGCGGCGCCTCCCGCGGGGCGCAGCGGTTCGCGCCGTTGAACAGCTGGCCCGACAACGCCAACCTCGACAAGGCGCGGCGCATGCTGTGGCCGATCAAGCAGAAATACGGCCACCACCTCTCCTGGGGGGACCTGATCGTCTTCGCCGGGACCTGCGCCATCGAATCGATGGGTCTGAAGTCCTTCGGGTTCGGCGGCGGCCGGGTGGATATCTGGGAGCCCGAGGAGGACATCTACTGGGGTGCCGAGGACATCTGGCTCGGCGATACGCGCTATAGCGGCGACCGCGCGCTGGAGAACCCGCTCGCCGCCGTGCAGATGGGGCTCATCTACGTCAACCCCGAGGGGCCCAACGGCACGCCCGACCCGCTCGGCTCGGCCCGCGACATCCGCGAGACCTTCGCGCGCATGGCGATGAACGACGAGGAGACGGTGGCGCTGATCGCCGGTGGCCATACCTTCGGCAAGGGGCATGGCGCGGGCGCCGGCAGCCATCTCGGCCGCGAGCCGGAGGGGGCCGGGATCGAGCTGCAGGGGCTCGGCTGGCCGAGCAGCTTCGGCACCGGCATGGGCGATGATGCCATCACGAGCGGCATCGAGGGCGCATGGACCGCCACGCCGACCCGGTGGGACAACAGCTATTTCGAGACGCTGCTGAACCATGACTGGGAGCTCACCAAGAGCCCGTTCGGCGCCTGGCAATGGACCCCCGCCAACGGGGCGCTGGCCGGCACCGTGCCCGATGCGCAGGGGCCCACGCTGCGCCACGCGCCGATCATGACCACCGCGGACATGGCACTGAAGGCGGACCCGATCTATGCCCCGATCTCGCGGCACTTTCTCGCGCACCCCGAGCAGTTCGGCGAGGTCTTCGCGCAGGCCTGGTTCAAGCTGACCCACCGCGACATGGGCCCGCGCGCGCGCTACCTCGGCCCCTTCGTGCCGGCGGAGGCGCTGATCTGGCAGGACCCGATCCCGCCGGTGACGCATCCGCTGGTGGACGCGGCGGATATCGCGGTGCTGAAGGGGCAGATCCTCGCCGCCGGCCTGCCGCTGTCCCAGCTGATCGCCACCGCCTGGGGCTCCGCTTCGACCTATCGCGGGTCCGACCGCCGCGGGGG